>JAGGWI010000211.1 GCA_021157505.1 Desulfuromusa sp.
CGAAAACATAATTCAAGTTCATCGAGGGAATCTCTTGCTGCAACTCGGCAACATTGTGATCATGGCCATCCAGCAGTGCCATTTCTAAACGTTGTTTATGGTTCAATTCCTCTATGGCTGCTTCACGTAAAATTGCCTTTGCCTGACGATCAGTCACAACATCGATGGCATGGAGGTAATTTCGGAAACCTTCTTCCTCCATTTCAATTGCTTTTTCAAGGGCGGCTTCGTATGTGTAACAAACACCATCTTCTAAACCCATCATTATCTCCTGTTGTTAAAATATAAAAGTTACAACTCAACTATAGATAAAACATAAAGCACTGACCGATCTTTTTAGACAATTGAGTCATAATAGCATACTAAATACAACTAGGTCACTCTCAATTCTTTCCTGAATAATTCCAAAGGGTCACATATATAAAGTTAGCACCATAGATTAATAGAATCTAAGTGCCCAATAAATAAGGAATTTTAACCACCAGCACTATTGACAACTCATTTGGTTTTCTATATAAATGCCGCTGCTTCTGAACTTCTAATTAACCACAAGAGAATTTATGAATATATCTAGTTTTTACAAAGCAATTTTTCCGCTGTTTTTAGGACTGAGCCTGTCAGTAGTCATTTATTCTGAGAGCATTGCTCCCGTCTACCAGGGGCCTGACATTAAAATCATTGGGCAAGATTTCTACAAAGATCTGGAATTTGAATTTCAAAACTACAGTTATCAGATTGATGCTCTTGGAAATGGGGTTCCTCCGCTGACTTTTCTCAATCTTCCTCACGATTTGAATAAAATTCAATCCAGCAAACAGCGTAAATCAATAATTATTGGGAAAGATTTTTATAAAGATCTGGAATCTGAATTTCAAAGCTATAGTTACAAGATTGATGCTCTTGAAGATGGAGTTCCCCCACTGATCCTGCAGAATCTTCCTCACGATTTGAATAAAATTCAATCCAGCAAACAGCGTAAATCAATTTTTTTCAAATCTTTGTTACCAATGATCCTGTTGGCTAATGACGAGATTCGTGTGGAACGTGAGCAATTGTTGAAACTTAACCAGCGGCTTTCCGAGAATGAGTTTTTGAATGATCATCAACTGCAGACTTTATCAACCTTATCCAAACACTATAAAATTAAATTAAACCGCTCTCAACCGCAGAAATCTATCGATAAACTGTTGAATCGAATCGACATTATTCCAGCAGATTTAGCTTTGGCACAAGCAGCCAATGAATCGGCATGGGGGACGTCGCGCTTTTCACGGGTCGCTAATAATCTATTTGGGCAATGGACATTTATTCCAGGTCAGGGAGTCATTCCACTGGATCGCCCTGAAGGAGCAACTTATGAGGTTCGGAAGTTCGCCACTGTCTATGATTCAGTGCGCTCTTATCTGCGCAACCTGAACACCCATTCAGCCTATAAGCAGTTGCGACAACTGCGTGCTGCAAGTAGAGTTAATGGGCAAAGTCCGGAAGGGTTGAGATTAGCTGAAGGGCTACTGCGCTATTCAACCCGTGGCGAAGATTATGTCAAAGAGTTGCAAGCGATGATTCGCTCAAATCAACTTAATCGCTTTGCCAATGCAAAACTCCGCACCAGCAGTTGATGCCATTGTAATAAAACCAACCTGAATAGTTAATCTGATACTTTTTTTGCAGGATTTTTTGTATTTATCCAGGGATGGCTATACCAGAGCCAGTCACCTTCTCTGGATTGAAATGTCAAAGTGTACTTGTTACGCCGACCGGTCAGAGGCTCTGCCGCATGTACCTGATACCACCCGGGCCCTTTATCCTCATCAGCTTCCACCCAACAACGATTTTCCCCCTGAACAAAACAGTTTAACCGCTGCGGATCAATCTGCTGACCAGCGATACGCAGGTGTAAAACAGGTGGATTTTCCTCTATGACCGGATCAAAAGAATCCTCTTCAGAGACTAATAACGGTCGCATAGCTAACTTGGATTTAAAACCGGCAAGGGTGGCAAATGGGCCTCCCATGGGGAAACGTGGCAGGTTATAATGATTATGAGCAGAATAAATAACCCCTGACTGTTGTGCGAAAGCGGTTTTGAACCCGAGATCTTTAACAATCTCAACAACAGCGGCAGAATACTCACCAAAGGGATAGGCAAAGAGAGTGGGTCTGGTGCCAAGATTTTTTTCAAATTTCTGCTGAGATCTTAATATATCCTGACGAATCCGCTGTTTCCACTGTGCATAAGTTTCAGCCGGTTTTTTTTCCACCATATAGGGGTGGGTATCGGTATGATTGCCGATTTCAACCCCCTCCGCAGCCAATTCTCTCAGCTCTTGCCAGTTCAAATAACCAGAACTCCCAACTGCCGCAGTATTAACAAACAGAGTCAGTGGAATTTCATATTGGCGGATGATCGGCATCCCGACATCATACAGAGAACGAAACGCATCATCGACACAGAAAGAGACGGCTCGATCAGGCAGCTCCTCTCCATGAGAAAGTCGCCGGGCAACTTCGCCCAGAGTAATAACCTCTAAACCCTGTGCGGTGACATATTCAAGCTGTTGGGCAAAGATCTTTGCATCGATATTGGTTGAGGGGTAGCGCGTTTCATCAAAACGGTGATAGATAAAAGAAGTGACCTGCCCAGCATAGCCTTGGGATAAAAGGGGTAAAACAAGAAGCACTCCGACGATAAACAATGATTTCAACATATGGACCCCTTGCAAAATTAAACAGCTTTTATCTTCTTACGCAGATAACGGCGAATACTGTTCCGAGCACGTGGCGTCACCGCCCATTCCAGCCACTTAGGAAGGACTGTGGGCTCCTCTGATGTTTCAACAACGACTTGATCACCATCCAGCAGGCGAGTTCTTAATTGACGAGTACGCCCATTAATCAGACCCCGACGAGCATGCAGACCGAGCGAATCATGAATTTCAAAAGCGAAATCAAGGATACTGCTTCCCTCTGGTAAAATTTGGATATCTCCCTGCGGGGTATAGACCTGGATGGTTGCTGAAGCCAGGCGTAAGGATTCAGTATCGAAAGCTGACTCCCCTTCCATTAACGATTTAACCAGGTCGCGAAAGTTCTTATGACGAAATTTGAAACCTGGAGCCAGAACACCGGATTCATTAAAACGGTTCAGTTTTCTGGTAGTTATTTCAACCCGCATCCGTAATTCGCCCGCCTGAACCGTCGTTTTGAGAGCCTGGTATCCAAAATGAGAAATTAAATTCAGATGATCGCGTAATTTTCCCGGGATCGGGGGAAACAAACCGTGGAGGACTCCGAGGAACAGATAGGCATCCATGGTCCTGGAAACCTGAACCTCCAACGTATAGAGAGACGAAAAACCAAGCGATCTGGAACGGGCAGAAATAACCGAGAAAGGTCGCCAGCGGTTTTTTAAAAGGACATCCAGTTTCTGCTGCTCACAGGCATTTTTAATACGAGCACGTACTTTACGCAGAAAATCATCACTGTCCTGTTTGAGGAGTAAAATTGTCTGGTCGTAACTTTTTGCGCGGCGGGGATAAAGAACAGAGTACGAGAGAGATTCCAATTCAGTCGCAACATAACCCATACCCAGATGTTGTGCCAGGGGGACATAGAACATCCGGGTTTCTTCTGCAATCAGTTTCTGTTTATGGTGCGGTAAAGCATCAATAGTTCGCAGATTGTCGATCCGATCCCAGAATTTCAAACAGAGAACCCGGATATCGTCAATTGCAACCAGCAGAGTTTTTCTGTAGGTTTCCTTTTTAATATCATCCCGGTTCATGATTTCTGATGTCACTTTGGTCAGGCCATCAACCAGGTGAGCAACCTCATCACCATATTTTTTACGCACATCCCCTAACGTAACCGGAGTATCTTCAACCACATCATGCAGCAGAGCGGCAATCACGGAAGGAAAATCCATCCAGTGGCGTGCAGCTAAATGGGTCACCCGTAAAGGATGAAAAATGTATGGTTCTCCCGATTTACGCACCTGCCCCTGATGTGAAGATCGGGCATCAATAAGAGCCTGTTCAACTCGTTCTATCTCATAATCCAGCTGTTCTTCAGACAGTTCAGCACCATAATGGGTCACCAACAATTCCATTATATCGGTCATTAAGCGCTGTTCTGTCCTGTTGTTAAACTCTGACATAATACCTTCTTGGGAGATAGTTAACCGGGAGGCCAGCTCATATCACGACCGCCAAGCAGATGAAAGTGAAGATGCCAAACAACTTGGCCTCCAGCATCATTGCAGTTGTTAACCACTCGAAAACCAGTCTCGGCAAAATTCAAATCACGTGCTACCTTCCCGGCAATTTGATAAATATGACCAACCAGCTCATTATCACTCGGAGCCAGATCCAAGGTGGTCCGGATATGCTTTTTTGGAACAATAAGAAAGTGGTGAGGCGCTTGAGGATCAATATCATCAAAAACTACCAGTTGAGAATCTTCGTAGCGAATTGTTGCCGGAATCTCACCGGCAATGATCTTACAAAACAAACAATCAGACGCCATTACCATCTCCACGGTCAAAATTTAAGCAGTCTTGAAATATCAATAATATATCCAGCTGACACTAAAGTGCTGATTTTAGATTATTTTCTTTTTTTTTTGTAGGTAAATCAGAAATTCACGGTTTCCCTTTGGACCTAAAATTGGACTTTCGGTGATTCCAAGCACCTGGCAATTAAGCTCGGTCACCAGATCGCAGACCTGTTTAATCACCTGATCGTGCTGATGTCGATCTTTCACCACCCCCCCCTTGCCAACCTGCCCTTTGCCAACTTCAAATTGTGGTTTAATCAAAGCAATCACCTCAGCACTATCTGTCAATAAACTGAGGGTATTGGGTAAAACTTTTGACAATGAAATAAAAGAGGCATCTATCACGGCTAAAGTCGGGACATCACCTAACTGAGTGGGCTGAAGATGCCTGATATTACTGCGTTCCAAATTGACGATCCGCGGATCTTCACGAAGACTCCAGGCCAACTGTCCATAACCAACATCGACCGCATAGACTTTTTTTGCTCCAAATTGAAGCAGACAATCGCTGAATCCTCCGGTTGATGCACCAACATCGATAGCGATTTTACCTGCAACTGTCACTGCAAACTCCTGCAACGCCTTCTCTAATTTCACCCCACCGCGTGAAACATAAGGGATATCTGCTCCTTTCAGCCGCAACTCCGAATCGACCATTACCTGTGCACCCGCTTTATCCACCCGATGATCATCAACGATCACTTTCCCGGCAAGAATTAAGGCACGAGCACGTTCTCGCGATGCAACCAATCCCCGTTGTACCAGTAATTTATCCAGACGTTCTTTCATAATGCGGATAATAGCAGTGCCATAAATAAAAAGGGAGGCAAAATGCCTCCCCTAAAGAAACCGTCAAAGGACAACGATAAAAAAACCTATCTGTTAATATGTTTAATTTTGCTCCGACAAACAGTCATTGAACCGACTCTTGGTTGATATGATAAGCAAATGCAGAACAAAAATATTCGGTAAAATATTTTTTTACTTCTGCCATAGCGACGTCGTGACCCAGTTCACGACTTAAAGATGTCACCCTTTCACTAGGCCGGCCACATGGTACAATCATAGTAAAAGTTTCGAGTGAGTTATTTATGTTCAGCGCAATCCCGTGGGATGAAACCCATTTTTTCAGCGCTATCCCAAAACTGCAAATCTTTTTACCACCAACCCAGACACCTGGCTCGCCAGCTTTCAGATGCCCATCCACACCATATTCAGCCAGCACACTAATGACAACCTGAAGAAACTGGTCGGCAAACCAGCGTAAATCTCTCTTCTTCAGCGCTATGAGAGGATAGACAACCAGTTGCCCGGGCTCATGTGCCGTTGCCAGGCCGCCTCGATTGATTTTTTGCAGCGCAACTCCACGCTCAGAAAATACTTTTTTAGAGAAATGCAAATCTGCCTGAGTAGCACGGCGGCCAAGAGTTACGGTTATTGGATGTTCGACAAAAATCAGGGTATCGTTCCCCTTGCCGGAAAGACGTGCCTGAACCATTTCCGCCTGCCGGTCAAAAGCGAGCCGGTAATCGGTCAAACCCCAATCTTCTATTGCTAAAGGTGTGGTTATTTCGTTGCTTGAGTCCATAAGGTATTTAATTCCTGGCCTGTCTGCAGATACAGTTTTACAGATCAAACAGAAAGAGGCTAACCACCACTGGCTAACCTCTTTATTTTATTGGTGGGCAGTGTCGGGCTTGAACCGACGACCCTTCGCGTGTGAGGCGAATGCTCTCCCGCTGAGCTAACCGCCCAAGTGTCCTGTTTGGTTAATCCTATCCTCTAATTCTGGCTCTTTTGCTTGCTGCCTACGTTATGCCTCTTTGCTTTAGCGCAAGCTAGGGCTGCATCGGCATGCCTTGGCAACAAACAAAATAACTCAGAATTATGCATCACGATTAACCAAACGGGACACTAGATAAAGATTTTATAGCAATATCAGGCAACAGAGTCAATGAGTGTGTGGAGCAAAAAACTCCTCGATTCGCTCCATGTTTCCACTGCGAGGAAATAGTGAGGCAAATGCACCAAGTTCCATCACCTGTCCATTCTCAACACAAACATTTTCTGCAGCATTCAGAAGTTTCTTCGCCAGCTGAAGTGCCATCGGTGGCTGGTTGGCAATCTGTTCAGCATATTCTCGTACCTGCGGCATAAACTGAGCAGCAGGATACACCCTCTCAACTAGTTTCATCTGCAATGATTCTGCAGCAGAATAAGTTTGTGCCGTCATAAAAATCTCTTTGGCTTTATTCCGCCCAACCAACCTTGGCAATTTTTGAGTGCCACAGAAACCGGTTATAATTCCAAGCTTAGCCCCCGGATGGGCAATTTTGAGCCGATCACTGGCAAGTCTGATATCACAGGCCAGTGCCAGATCGCACCCACCTCCCATAGTGATCCCATTTAAAGCTCCAATGATCGGCTTACTTGAAGATTCCATCTGCTCAAACAATGAGTGACCCAAACTGGAAAACTGCCAGCCATCAAGCGGTTTAAAATCAAGCATTTCACCAATATTTGCACCGACTGCAAAACTTTCCCCCGGTTCCCCGGTTAAAACAACACAGCCAACCAGAGGATCAGCTTCAAAAGCCGTCAGGGCAAATTGTAGCGCATGAATACATTCCGTATGCAGGGTGTTAAATCGCTGGCCGTTATCTAGAAATATATAACCAACTCGTTGACTGACATCCGTATGCAGCAATTGTTCGTCACTCATCGGTGCTACTTTCCAAGAAAACTGGGTTTGCGTTTTTCAATAAAAGCACTCATTCCCTCTTTTTGATCTTCTGTGGAAAAGCACACAGCAAAAGCATCCCGCTCCATTTTACAAGCAGCACTCAAGTTAACTTCATAACCGGTATCGATCACCTCTTTTGCCATCTGCAGCGCCAACAAACCGGAACTGCAAATTTTTTGCAGTTGTACTAAAACATCATCCTGCAGAGTTTTCTGCGGGAAAATTTGATTCACTAACCCAATCCGCAGTGCTTCTTCAGCAGCAATCATTTGTCCGGTGAAGAGAATCTCTTTTGCTCGTGATTTTCCTACCAGTCGCGGCAAACGCTGGGTTCCACCGAAAGCGGGCAACACCCCATAACAGAGTTCGCGAAAACCAAATTGAGCCGTTGTATCGGCGAGAATATAATCACAGGAGAGAGCTATTTCCAAACCAGCTCCGAGTGCATAGCCACTGACCACAGCAAGAACTGGACGCGGGAATTTTTCTATCAGGGAGCACAGTTGCTGCCCTTTTTCAGCAAAACTAATCGCCTCTAAAGGGGTAAAATGACGGATCTCCTGCAAATCCACTCCAGCAGAAAAATGGCCTTCCGCACCAGTCAATAAAACCCCATGGATCTCTTTGTCAGACTGCAAATCTGCAAATTGCTGCCGCAATTCCAGCAACATCTGCGTATTAACAGCATTCAGACAAGCGGGTCTATCTAAGTGAATAATGGCAATTGATTCTTTTTTTTCAACCCGTAACATTTTCATACTTTCTCTTAAAATCACTGCAAAAAAAGAGCTGAAATAAATTACAGCTCTTTTTTAAATATTGGCGACCCCGGGAGGATTCGAACCTCCGACAATCACCTTAGGAGGGTGCCGCTCTATCCAGCTGAGCTACGGGGCCATGGAAATGCTTATGTCTTTCACCTGACAAGTATCAAAACTGTCACCTGAGAATCAATTAAAATTTCAACAAACTGTAAACTTTACCCGCAGGCAGCTTGCTCCGGCCATCAAGAAATTCCAATTCGGCCATAAAGGCACACTCATAGATCTCCACCCCCATTTTTTCTACCAGTTCAACAACGGCTGCCATGGTTCCGCCAGTTGCCAACAGGTCATCGGCAATAATAATCCGATCACCATTCTGGAAGGCATCTTCATGAATTTCCAGGGTATCAGTCCCATATTCAAGTTCATAACTGATGCTGCGGGTTTGAAAGGGGAGTTTTCCTGGTTTACGTACCAGAGTAATACCTGTTCCCAACTTATATGCTAAAGCGGCTCCAAGGATAAAACCACGTGCTTCAATTCCAACGATCTGGTCGATCTTTTCACCAATATAACGGTGAGCCAGAAGATCAACCATACGCTGAAAACTTTTTGCATCAGATAATAAAGTTGTAATATCTTTAAACACAACTCCCTTTTTAGGAAAGTCGGGGATATCACGGATAATCTGCTTCAACTCATCCATTTATAAGCTCCATATTTGAACCTGATTCGATATTCACAGGTTGAGTTAAAAGTTATTGGGCTGTTTCATCTGGCAGACACTTCTCCATAGATTTCTTCAATTTAGCCAGACTCTTTGCTTCAATTTGCCGAATTCGTTCCCGCGTCACCCCAAATTTCTTCCCTATGGTATCAAGGGTTTGCGGATCACGATCTTCAAGACCGAAGCGTAGCGCAAGAATTTCACGCTCATTCTCATTCAGCTCTGCCATCCATTCCTGAACCCGGGCAAAACGATCCAGATCTTCAATTTTACTGGCAGAGTCAACAAGTTTTGTGTCTTCAATAGTATCAATCAGACTATAATCACTGCTTTCACCTAAGGGGTGCTCTATTGAATAGGTTTTCTTAACTAAAACCATCATCCGCCGAACGTGGCTGACATCTGTACCCATAGCAGCTGCAATTTCTTCCACCTCTGGATCACGCTTTAATCGTTGCACCAGTTCCCGACTGATTTTAACCAGTTTATTGATATCATCAGCGACATGAACCGGCAGACGAATAGTCCGGCTCTGATTGACAATAGAACGTTCTATCGATTGGCGGATCCACCAGGTTGCATAGGTAGAAAAACGACACCCTTTGCTGACTTTAAACTTTTCAACCGCCTTGATCAGCCCCATATTCCCCTCTTCGATCAAATCGAGGAAAGGTAGACCACGGTCCATATATCGTTTGGCGATTTTAACCACCAGCCGCAGATTTGATTCAATCATACGCTCTCTGGCAGCGGCATCACCTTCGGCAATCAAACCGGCAAGTTCCCGTTCGTCTTCAGCCGTCAGCAGTTGACTTTTTTTAATTTCCTGCAGATAAAGCTTAATTGCATCGGCTGTTGCAGGTTCAGCAGCAGCGAAGGTATTTTCTTCACTTGATTGTTTATTGTTCTCACCCTTATGTTTAGCAGCTCTCTTTTTGTTTGAGCTTGAACTATCCATACAGACCTCCACAACAACTCGATAACACTCAATTGTACAATTTAAAGGGGCAGAAATATCAAGGCAAGTATAAAATCGGGTTGACCGCGACCTTCCCTTTGCGAACCTCAAAATGGAGCCGCGGATGACCTCCTGCTGGCGGGGTTCCAGACAGGGCAATACGCTCGCCTTTACTCACAAAATCCCCCTGCCTGACGATATTTTTTCGGTTAAAGCCATACACCGTAAACAGGTCATTTTCATGTTGCAGAATAATGAGATGTGCATATCCTTTGACACCATCGCCACTGTAAATTACTTTACCTGCCTCTGCTGCGGTAACATTACTTCCTTCTCGTACCGCTATTTCTATCCCTTTACCACCACCAGTTTTTGCTTGTTTACTGAAAGAACGAACAATTTTCCCACGTACCGGCCACTGTAGTTTTTTAACCTGCGTCGCCGTTGTTTTCCTCAATAACGGGGCTTTTGCTTTGGTTACAACAGGTTTTGGTTTTTCAATCTTTGATTGTTGCCTGACAGGTTGTGTTACTTTTTTCTGCTTTGGTGCAGTAACAGTCTTAGTTGATTTTTTCGGTTTTATGACCTGAACCTGCAAGACTCGATCGGCACCTGGAATATAGAGACGCGTACCTATCGGCATTTGTGAAGGATTTGAAATGCCATTTACACGGGCCAGATAAGTTTCGTTAATATCGTAAGTACGGCTGATTCGATACAAGGTTTGACCGGGCTTAACAGTATGGTAGATACCTGCTTCACAAGCACTCAAAAAGAGGCAGCCGCCGCCGATCAGAAGCAAGAATATTATCCGTATTTTCATTACAGAATTCGCAATCGACAGCAAGTCTGTCGAATAAAGTTTGGCCTGCAAGCTGGTGTAGTTTTTGAGAAAACATGCGACATGTCTACCCCTGTAAACTATAGCAATGCCTGAGGATGATTTTCAATCACCCGAGGAGCCAGAAGAAAAACTGGAAGATTTGCGTTTAAAATAAACATGGCAGCTACCAACCCTGTTCACCAATCAGGGGAACAAAGCGACACCCCATCAACTGTTGCCGCTCAAAATGATTTTCATTTTTGCGGATGATCCGAATCAAAATTTGCTCTTCTCTATCCCCTACCGGCAACACCAGTTTCCCGCCAATATCGAGTTGATCCAAATATTTTTGCGGTACGTCTGGAGACCCGGCAGCGACCAGAATTCCAGAAAATGGTGCCTGATCTTTCCAACCTACCGTCCCGTCACCAATTTTAATATTGATATTGCTCAGTTGCAGCTGGTCAAGAATTTTCCGCGCACGACCAGCAAGAACAGCAATTCGTTCTATAGAATAGACTCGCTTGACTAACTTTGACAAGATAGCGGTCTGATATCCAGAACCGGTTCCAATCTCCAGAATCCGCTCATCCCCTTGCAACTCAAGAGCAGCAGTCATCGCTGCAACCATATAAGGTTGAGAAATAGTCTGTTTTTCACCGATTGGTAGCGAAGCATCACCGTAGGCATGACTTTGCAAACCCGCCTCAACAAATAAGTGCCGCGGAATCGTCAACATTGCATCAATGACCCGCTGATCGTCAATCCCTCGTGCCTTGATCTGTTGCTCTACCATGCGCCGTCTGGCAATAGAATAATCCATCAGCAGGCACCGAAGATAGGGTTGAACGACCAGCATTCCATTGCATTGTTAACTTTTTCAGGGGTCATATTTGTGCACCACGGGATAACCAGAGCGTACTTCGTCATCGGTACTAAAAAATGACAAATACTCATTATTCAAGGTCTGAATTAAGTAAGTAGCTACGGAGTCGGATGAGGTCAGTTTTGATCTCAATGAGAGTTTTTTCTGGAGAATGGGAGGGATTCAACGGCAAATGAAGTTGTTTATCCACCTGCATTTTCTTACGAGCACCAGCTATGGTGAAACCCTGCCGATAAAGTAACTCTTTTATCAACTGGGCGGTTTCAACATCCTTACGCCGATAAAGCCTCTGATTGGAACGGCTTTTAACCGGCTGCAGAATTGAAAATTCTGTTTCCCAGTAGCGCAATACGTGGGTTTTTAGTTGCAGCAACGCTGCAACTTCACCGATCTTAAAATAGAGCTTATCGGGTATTTGGGGCACCAGTTCAGCTCGACATAATTAAGGGGTTTCGTTAATGGCAACCTTAAGCACTTGACTCGGCTTAAATGTCAAAATCTTCCGGGCAGAAATTTCAATTTCGCATCCGGTCTGCGGATTTCTACCCCGTCGGGAAGCTTTTTCTTTGACAACAAAATTACCAAAACCGGCAATCTTGATCTTCTCACCTTGCTCCAAGGTAGATTTCATCAAGTCAAAAACCATCTCAACAATGGCTGCTGATTCTTTCTTGGAAAAACCGGTGGTCAGGTAAACACTTTCAATAAGATCTGCTTTGGTCATGATCCCTCCCGCTAAAGCCTGATATGCGTTATATGGAGTCTACTATCTATCTGATTTTTCTAGATTTATACCATACAGATTATGAGTCTGCAAGGTCAATCAGCGAATTTCTGCTCCCAGTAAATGGCAGAGAGAACGAACTAGCTTGTCATGGGACTTACTGACTTCTACTTCGGTTAAGGTTTTTTCCAGATCTCGATAACAAACCCGGATAGCCAGACTCTTCTTTCCCGCAGGAACACCCTTGCCAGTATACAGGTCAAAAATAGTTGCACTTTCAACAAATCTGACTTTGCTCCTGTTGACAATATCCATAACCTGATCAGCCGAAATTGCTTCATCCAGAAGTAGTGCACTGTCACGTTTAACATCAGGAAAACGGGATAACGGTTTAAACTGTGCGTGCGTGCCAGCTGTAGCAATGATACTTTCAACATCGAGCTCAAATAAATATACCGGCTGGTCAATAGCAAACCGGGTTAAAACTTCGGGGTGAATTTCGCCAAGAAAACCTAGTAACTGTTTGCCAAACATCAAACGACAAGATTTACCTGGATGCAAATAGGGTTGAGAAACGTTTGCATCAAAAGAAACGTTATCAATATTCACCTTGGCAAGTATTTTCTCAACGACACCTTTAATATCGTAGAAATCAACGGCAGCTGAAGATTGCGACCACCCTTCTGGCTCGCGTTGCCCAGACATGATAGCTGTCAGGGATAATGGTTCACTAGATTGACCATTTTCTGGCTGAGTCAAAAAGATTGGCCGCAACTCAAACAAGCTTAAATCAGAGCTACGGTAGTTCAAATTACGGGCAACCGTTTCCAGCAAACTGGGCACCAGACTGGTGCGCATAACTGACTGATCTTCTGACAGCGGATTTAAGATTTTTACTTGCACTGAGCGGCTATCAGCTGCTGTAACTCCGATTTTTTCCAAACTGTCAGCAGCAACAAATGAGTAATTCATTGCCTCTGAAAATCCGGCAGCAACAATAGCTTGACGGAGAGTTTTTTGCAGCAATTGACGCAGTGGTGGCAATTGCGCATCAACGGTACCGACCGGCATAGTGACTGGGATTTGATCATAACCATAAAGTCTGGCGACCTCTTCAATCAAATCGACTTCACGCTCAAGGTCAGGGCGAAAGCTTGGTACTTTGACCTGCAAACAGTCAGAACAATTGCCAGTCTGAGTTTGTAACCCAATTGATTCAAACATTTTTTGAATATTGTCACAATCAACCGGGATATCGAGTAAATTCTTTGCTTTTGTGGCACTGATTTCAAGGATAACCGGATCGAGTTGCCGTGGATAAATATCAATTATTCCAGATAAGACCTGTCCACCGGCTAACTCGGCAATCAAACTGGCAGCTCGATCAAGCGCGACTGGAATCATATCAATATCTGCACCACGCTCAAACCGATGCGATGATTCGGTATGCAAACCATACCTTTTACTGGTCCGCCTGATCATTGTTGGGTTGAAGTATGCGGCTTCCAACAGAATGGTATCGGTATTATCCTTCACCTCAGAATCAAGCCCCCCCATGACCCCGGCCAGAGCAACAGATTGCTGCCCATCACAGATCATCAGATCATCAGCGGTCAAAGAGTGCTCCTGATTATCCAGGGTCTTAAACTTTTCATCTTGCTGGGCAGATTTAACGACAATTTTTTGACCCTGCAAAAATCTAAAATCAAAAGCATGCAAAGGATGACCAAGTTCCATCATCACATAGTTGGTAACATCCACAACATTATTAATTGAACGCATTCCCACAGCTTCCAACCGTCGAACCATCCAGTCGGGAGAGGGGCCAATCTTTATATTTTTGATCATTCGTGCTGCATAACGGGGACACCCCTCGCTATTTTCAATAACGACAGAGGCCTGTTGTTCAATCGAATCGGCAGCTTCACTGATTTGAGATACTGGCAATTTCAATTTCTGACCACACAGGGCAGCAACCTCCCTGGCAACTCCAACCACACTGAGGCAGTCAGGTCGATTGGGTGTCAGACCAATTTCAATTTGAAAATCTTTTAACCCAAGAGCTTCAAAAACTGGTTGTCCCAGAGGTAAACCGGGTGGAAGGATCATAATTCCGGGAGAATCTTCCGCCAGAGCCAACTCCTTTTCTGAACAGAGCATTCCCTGTGATACCTGACCCCGAATCTTGGATTTTTTGATTTTAAAATCACCCGGCAAAACTGAACCCGGCTGTGCCAAGGCGATGAGATCACCGGTTTTATGATTAGTTGCACCACAAACCACCTGGACAACCTCGGTACCATTATTAACCTGACAAACAGTTAAGCGATCAGCATCTGGATGGTGCTCAACCGATTCCAGCTTGGCAACAATAACCGCATCAAGATGACCACCAATTTCTTCAAGCGCATCGACTTCAAGACCAATCATTGTCAATTGATCGCAAAGCTCTTGCGGGGCATATTGAAAATCTACAAATTCTTTCAACCAGTTATAAGTTACTATCATCTATTGTAATCCTTACCAAGTTCAAAACTGCTTCAGGAAACGCAGATCATTTTCAAAAAACAAACGCAGATCATTGACACCGTATTTGAGCATGGCCATGCGCTCCAGCCCCATACCAAAAGCAAATCCACTGTATTTCTCCGCATCGTAATTGACTGATGCAAAGACTGCCGGGTCGATCATCCCGCAGCCAAGAATTTCTAACCAACCAGTTTTTCCACAAACCCGACAACCGCTACCACCACAGATCACACACTCAATATCAACCTCAGCACTTGGTTCGGTAAAAGGGAAAAAAGAGGGCCGAAAACGGACCCGATGCCCTTCACCAAAGAATTCATTGAGAAAGTGGGTCAGAACCCCCTTTAAATCACCAAAAGTCACCCGGTCATCTACCAAAAAGCCCTCAACCTGATGAAACATCGGACTATGGGTTATATCAGAATCGCGCCGATAAACCGTCCCCGGAGCAATAATTCGAATCGGTGGTTTATGTTTCATCATCGTGCGGATCTGTACCGGTGAAGTATGAGTCCGCAACACCCGGTCATCACTGATATAGAAAGTATCTTGCATATCTCGAGCAGGATGATCTTTGGGAATATTCAGAGCTTCGAAATTATAGAAATCCTGCTCAATTTCTGGTCCCTCAGCAACCGCAAAACCCAAGCGTGAGAAAATTTCGATAACTTCATCAGTAACAAGAGTCACCGGGTGCAAACTTCCTGGCGTATTTTTTCGACCTGGAAGGGTAACATCGATCTTTTCATTCGCCAGTTTCGCAGTAATATCCTGCCGTTGCAACTCCAATTGGCGGGCAACAAAAGAGTCCTCAAACTTGGTCTTTAAAGTATTAACCAAACTACCGATTGCGGGACGTTCTTCTGCAGCAAGGTCACGCATCCCTTTCATAACCTCGGTCAGCGTCCCTTTTTTTCCGAGAACTTGTACCCGTACACCTTGTAGTGTTTTAAGATCCTCTGCCTGTTGTAACGCCAACAAGCTCTCTTCCTGTAACTGCTGTAAACGCTCTTTCATGTAATAAATCCATAATCAGAGTGACCCACAAAACCTGAGGTCGGTGTGATCTTTAAATTTTAAAAGGCAATTGCCCGGAAACAAAAAAAGGAGATGAAGTATGACACTTCATCTCCCAAAATCAACTGCAATCAGTTTATTGTAACTGGGCTTTGGCCGCTTCAGCAACAACAGTGAAACCTGCCGGATCATTCACAGCAAGATCAGCCATAATTTTGCGATCCAAGGCAACATCAGCCTGCTTCAAACCATAAATCAGGCGACTGTAGGAAAGACCATTATCGCGTGCAGCAGCATTGATTCTAGTGATCCAGAGAGCTCTGAAATCACGCTTTTTAACCCGCCGGTCACGATAAGCATAATTGAGGGCCCGATCAACAGCCTCTGTTGCTGAACGAAACAACTTACTTCTGGCACCCCGGTAACCTTTAGCAAGTTTCAGAACTTTGTTACGACGACGTCTGGCTTTAAAGCCTCTTTTTACTCTTGGCATCTCGCTTGCTCCTTCTCATTGAATAGTTTTTCGGCAACTGCCGTGGCTGGATCTGCAGGGGGAGATTGTCCCCACAGTTCACAACCGTACTGCCAGAAAGCAGCAGATCAGTCTACAAATACGGTACTAACTTGGAAATGTTTTTCGTATCGCTCTTTGCAACAATAACTGACTGCCGCAATGAACGTTTCCGCTTGGTTGTTTTCTTGGTCAAAATATGACTGGTATAAGCTTTGTTTCGACGAATTTTACCGGTGCCGGTCTTACGAAAACGCTTGGCAGCACCACGATTGGTTTTAATCTTAGGCATCTGTCTCTCCTGTTACTTTTCCATTGATTCTGTTTTTGGATATTCAAATTTATTTTTTAATCGGGCCGATCATCATGGTCATAAAACGCCCCATCTTACTCGGATGAGACTCTACCTGCCCAATATCTTTTAAAGCTTCAATCGCTTTTTTCAATTGCATCATGCCCTGATCTGGATGGGCATTCTCCCGCCCCCGAAACATGATGGTCAACTTGACTTTATTCCCCTCTTCAAGAAAACGGCGGGCGTGTTTAATTTTAAACTGGAAATCATGATCATCGGTCTTCGGCCGCATTTTGACTTCCTTGATTTCAACCCTCACCTGTTTCTTCCTGGCTTCAGAAGCGCGCTTTGCCTGTTGATACTTATATTTACCATAGTCCATAATGCGACAAACAGGGGGATCTGCCTGGGGTGAAACTTCCACCAGATCAAGACCCTGCTCTACGGCAAGGGCTAGCGCTTGCTCGGTACTCAGAATTCCCAACTGACCGCCTTCATCATCAATAACTCGCACCTGCCGAGCATTAATGGCCTCATTGATATTCGCTTCTTTGGCTATGACCTCACTCCTCTGTTCTCGTTAAAAGGGGATAAATCCAAACAACGAAAAGACCCGCTTCGGGTCTTTGTTTCAACGCTACTTATTTATAGGCTGCTGTTTCAGCCTGGACCATCTTGATAAAATCAGGAACACTGACCGTTTCTAAACTTTTTCCATCCCTGAAACGTGGGGCAACGGTCTGACTTTCCATCTCGCGATCACCAATCACCAGCATATAAGGAACTTTGGCCATTTGTGCTTCACGAATTTTAAAACCAAGTTTCTCATTACGGATATCAAGCTCAACACGGACACCAGCTTCACGCAATTGCTCAAAAACCTGTTGCGCATAAGCCGCTTGATTATCAGTGACATTCAAGACAACCGCCTGAACCGGCGAAAGCCAGAGAGGAAAACTTCCGGCATAATGTTCTATCAGAATGCCGATAAAACGTTCTATCGAACCGACAATAACCCGGTGCAACATAACCGGCCGATGTTTTTCCCCGTCAGCACCGACATAAGTCAGATCAAAGCGCTCTGGCAGGGTAAAATCGCACTGGATTGTAGCACACTGCCACTCCCTGTCAAGCGAGTCCTTAAGTTTAACATCGATCTTGGGACCATAAAAAGCGCCATCACCGTGATTGAACTCAAACGGCAGACCGCTGTCTTCCAAAGCACTTTGCAGCGCATTAGTTGCCTGATCCCAATCGGCATCACTCCCGATTGATTTCTCCGGTCTGGTCGATAATTCCATCACATACTCAAAACCAAAGATCCGCGCGACATCCTGAACAAAATTCATGACCCCTTTAACTTCAGCGTCAATCTGATCCGGGCGACAGATAATATGGGCGTCATCCTGAGTAAAACCACGAACCCGGAGTAAACCGTGCAGAACCCCTGACTTTTCGTGTCGATAGACAGTACCGAGCTCAAAATAACGGATCGGCAAATTGCGGTAAGAGCGAGGCTTCGATTTGTAAATCAGCATATGTGCCAAACAGTTCATCGGCTTGATCCCGTAGCCCTGCTCGTCAACTTCAGTGAAATACATATTCTCCCGATAATGTTCGTAATGTCCGGACATTTTCCAGAGTTCTGTTTTGAGAATCTGTGGGCCGACAACAAGCTCATAACCGCGCTTCAAATGCTCTTTGCGCTCAAAGTCCTCGATAATTGCTCTGAGCATAGCCCCCTTGGGATGCCAAAGAACTAACCCGGCTCCTGCCTCTTCACTGAAAGAGAACAGATCCAGCTCCCGACCCAGCTTACGATGATCCCGTTTTCGTGCTTCTTCAAGGCGATGAAGGTGTGCTTTCAACTCTTTCTTATTTTGAAATGCCGTTGCATAGATCCGTTGCAACATGGCATTTTTTTCATTGCCACGCCAATAGGCACCGGCAAGGCTGGTCAACTTAAAAACCTTAAGAAATCCAGTCCGTGGAACATGGGGGCCGCGGCAAAGATCGACAAAGTCACCCTGCCGATAGAGAGAAACCTGCTCTGCATCCAGGTCTTCAATCAACTCAACCTTATAGTCCTCACCGATACCACGGAACAATTCAATTGCGGCAGATCGAGAGACCTCCTCGCGCACAACCGTTTGATCAGCTTTGGCGAGTTCAGCCATCTTTGCTTCGATAATCGGGAAATCTTCCGGAACAAATTTTTTAGTTTCACTATAAAAATCATAGTAAAAACCATCTTTAATCGCTGGCCCGATGGTAACTTGAACCTCATTCCCATAAAGTTCTTTAACTGCTTGTGCCATCAGATGGGCGGAGGAGTGGCGAATAATTTCCAGAGCTTCTGCGGAATTTTGCGTAAT
This sequence comes from Desulfuromusa sp., assembly GCA_021157505.1. Classification (GTDB taxonomy): domain Bacteria; phylum Desulfobacterota; class Desulfuromonadia; order Desulfuromonadales; family Geopsychrobacteraceae; genus Desulfuromusa. The sequence continues at coordinate 18,906 of JAGGWI010000211.1, forward strand.
CAGGGCAAGTTTACCAGATTGCTCCAAGGGGCTGGTCAGGTCGATCAAGTCACCATCAAAACGGGCTGCAATAGATTGACGCGCTAACCCTTCACCAATAGTGAGGGCCACATCATGGGGAGTCGCACCAGACTCAACCTCTTTGATCGACCCATCAGGAAGTTCGATATGTAATAAAGCCATATAATTTCCCCTGTTTATCTGTTTGTATAGACTCGAAAATCAAGTAAAAACTAAAAGAGGCATCCCACAGATGCCCCAAATCAGTACAGCTATATTTACTTGCCAGGGATGGTAGGCACGGGCGGGATTGAACCGCCGACCCCTTCCGTGTCAGGGAAGTGCTCTCCCACTGAGCTACGTGCCTGCAACAAACCGCGGCGTTCTTTTATCAGAATGGCAAGCAAACTGTCAAGCTATTTTGTCAATTTCACTCTGTTTTTTACATATTTAACACTATCTAGGATGGCTGTCGGACGATGCGGACTGAAGCGAAAATTCGGAGGTTTGAGAACAGTTTTTAGCTCGTTTGCAGGCTCATAGCCATACCTATGGGGCAAAAAGGAGCTGAAAAATGAGCCAAACAAACGGATTTGCAGCCAGTTCATGGAGTGTCCGACAGCCTCCTAAATGTAGATTTTTTTTCATACTTGCCTGATATTACTGACAAGGCTAGAATGTTTTTTCTGAATTTCCCAAATCAACCGTCAAGCAAGACCATCACAACACCAATAAGGAGCATAAAAGTGCACACAATTGACCAGTTAATCCAGGCCAGCTGTCAACAACACACCGATAAAGTTGCTCTACAGTATAAATACAAGGGAGAGTGGAAACCTATTACCTATACTAAACTTTGGGATACCGTTGAAAAACTGGCGGCAGGAATAGTACAGCTAGAAATCAAAAAAAAATCCCATATTGCACTTTTAGGACCATCTTCCCCGCGCTGGGTTGTCTCTTATCTTGCGATACTGAGAGCTGGCTGCATTGCTATCCCAATTGATAAAGAACTTAAAGCGTCAGAACTACGTCATATTCTGAATGATTCCAATACAGAGGCTGTCTTCGTTGGACAACCACAATTCGACACCCTCCTAGAGGTCGTAGATGATCTCCCCAAGCTGAAAAAATTAATTCTGATTGATACCCCCCTTGCGGAGCTGACCGACCAAGATGATGCTGCCGAAAGGATGGAGAATCTTACCGCCCTGTGGAAGGAGCTAGTCAAGGATCTGGAGATTCCATCTGCACGTCGTAAACCAATTGAAGAAGCTGCTATTCAAGCCTACTCAGGTTTGGCACAACAGGAAGGAGTCACTGGAAAGAAAAAGAAAGGGCTAAATTTCCTCTCCGAATCTGCCATGTCGCGCCATCGATTATTAAAAGAAAAGCGCCTTTTTTATTACAAGGACATTTTCAATTCTACGCCACTGGCACCAGCGGACCATCAACCAGAAGATAGAGCCGTTATCCTCTATACATCCGGCACCACTGGTCGTTCAAAAGGAGCCATGCTCAGCCACCGGAATATCGTCAGTAATATTGAAGCGGCCAACCAGCGCTTCCAGCTGGATAGTTCAATAAAAACCCTCTCCTTTCTACCAATCAACCATGTTTTTGAACAAGTCTGTGGAGTCTTACTACCCCTCTCTCTTGGGGGACAGGTCAGTTTTGCAGAATCAATTAAAAAACTCGGTGACAATCTCAACGAGATCAAACCAACCTTCCTGATCGGTGTTCCTGCAGTCTACCGCTTGCTGCTTGACCGGATCATGAAAAATATCAACTCCAAATCTCTATCTCGCTTACTTTACAAATACCCGTTGACTCGAACCATTGTTGCCAAAAAAGTTAAACAATCCCTGGGGGAAGGGACCACATTTGTCAGTGGCGGTGCGGCACTTGATCCCGCTATTGCTGAAGGATTTCACAGTCTTGGCCTGAACTTATTGCAGGGCTATGGCATTACCGAAACATCCCCGATCATCTCTGCGGAAAGTCCCTTCAAGAACAAGCCCGGCACCACCGGGGAGGTTTTGGAGGGGATAGAAGTTCTGATTGATAATCCAAACAGCGACGGGGAAGGTGAAATCAAAGTAAAAGGGCCGAACGTTATGCTTGGCTACTATAATAACAAAAAAGCAACCGCTGAAGCGCTGAGTAACGGCTGGTATCGTACCGGGGATCTGGGTCGCATCGATGAAGACAATATGCTCTCCATTTGCGGGCGGGTTAAGAATTTGATTGTAACGCCGAATGGCAAAAATGTTTATCCGGAAGAGATAGAAAACCAACTCCTCAAAAGTCCCTATATCGCAGAAGTAATGGTCTATGGGCATAAAGTCGGGGCAACTTCAGAGGAAGTCTATGCCGTTATTTTTCCAAATGAGGAAGCCCTATTTGAACTGGCAAAAAATCAGGCTGATGAACCGATATCAGCAGCGGAAATTGAAATTTTGATCCGCAAGGAAATCTTGACCTGCGGTAGAGATTTAGCTGACTACAAAAGAGTTAAAAAATTCACCCTCAGAGAAGATGATTTTCCAAAAACCACAACCCGCAAAATCAAACGTTATGTCGTGGAACCGGAAATCTCTACCAACTAAAACGCAAACCCTCCAGCCGCGCTATCAAGGGCAGCTGGAGGGTTTGTTGAGCTTCCAAAAGCAGTATCTTAATCCAGATCGTGCTCAACTCTAATCAGACAAGTCGGCTCTGAAATAATATCCAACGCTTCTATTTCTGTTAAGGCCCTGGAGACGTCAATCTCCTTCGCGGTATGTGTCATCAGGACAATGGGGATAGAATCAACCTCATGCCATTCCGGTTGGATCATGGACTGAATACTGATGTCATGCCTGCCCAGACAACCGGCTATTTTTGCAAGCACCCCGGGTTGGTCTACGGTGGTGAAACGTAAGTAATAGTGACTGACAATTTCGCTCATCGCTTTAATCGGTAAAGTTTTGATCTGATCCGCACGGTAGCCCATAATTGGCATTCGAGATTGAGCTCCTGAGAGTTTATCTCTGCTGATGGACATCACATCACCCATCACCGCACTGGCCGTTGCATCCATACCGGCACCGCTCCCATAGAGCAGTGTTGGACCAACGAAATCACCATTTAAACGGATCGCATTAAAAACACCATTGACCTCGGCAAGCTGGTAAGACCCTGGAATCATCGTTGGATGAACCCGAACCTCAATTTTATCACCAAGATTTTTACCAATGGCAAGGAGCTTGATTTTATACCCCATCTGCTTCGCAAATTGGATATCAATTGCAGCAATATTACTGATTCCTTCAGTATAGACCTGATCAAAATCGACGGTTGTACCAAAACAGAGTGCCGACAACAAAGCAATCTTGTGGGCGGTATCAACACCCTCAATATCAAATGTTGGATCGGCTTCAGCATAACCAAGATCCTGTGCTTCCTGTAGCACCGAAGCAAAATCGCGACCCTCTTCAGCCATCTTGGTTAAAATAAAATTACAGGTTCCATTGAGAATGCCCAGAATTGAACTGAATTCATTGCTGCAGAGATTTTCCTTAATCGCTGAGATAATCGGGATGCCACCACCAACAGCAGCTTCAAACAGCACTGAAACTCCCTGTTGATCGGCAGCTGCGATAATTTCCTGTCCATGAACCGCCATTAGAGCTTTGTTGGCAGTGACGATATGCTTGCCGTTAGCAATCGCTTTGAGAATAAAGCTTTTTGCCGGTTCATAGCCACCGATTAACTCAATGACGATATCAACTTCAGGATTACTGATAACATCCTCGACATCAGCACTCAGAACACCTGAGTCCAACTCGACCCCACGGTCAGTTTCAATATCAAGATCAACAATTTTGACTAATTCTAAGTCACTACCGAGCCGTTTTTTTATCGTTACGGCGTTCCGTTGCAAGTTCCGGACAACACCGGTGCCGATAGTTCCGAATCCGAGCAAACCAAACTTAATTGCACTCATAGCAATCCCAATTCTTAAAAAATAATTTTAAATGACTATTTTAAGTAGAGTTCTTAGCGATTTTATCAAGAAGTCCGTTGATAAAAGAGGGGGAGTCTTTGGTTCCGTAACGCTTGGCAATTTCAATAGCTTCATCAATTATGACTGAATTTGGTGTTTCAGGATGATAAAGCAGCTCATAAGCACCAATCCGTAGAATGGATAAATCAACGGGGGTCATCCGTTCCAAGGACCAGTTTTTCGCAATCTCCGAAATTTTCTTATCAAGAACTGAACGAAACTCGACAACGCCGTTGACAAGCGACTCAGCAAACAAACGAGACGAAGTTGCTAATGGAACATCAGCAGCAGCTAAAGGTTCCCCTAAATCATCGTCTGCAAAACGAAAATTTTCCAAAAAATTAACGAGAAGCTGGTTTGTCTCCTGTTGATCTTTGCTGAGTTGAAGTGCAAACAACATCTTCAGCGCATATTCACGTCCAACGCGACGGTTAGTCGACATTGATTACACAGCTCCCAGCAGATTCACCATCTCAATGGCACTCATAGCGGCCTCAACACCTTTATTCCCGGCTTTGGTTCCAGCCCGCTCTATAGCTTGTTCAACTGAATCAGTCGTCAGGACCCCAAAGGCAATTGGTAATCCTGATTGCAGCGAAACAGAAGCAATCCCTTTGGTCATTTCTGAGCTGACATATTCAAAATGTGGTGTTCCTCCGCGAATCACTGCACCCAGACAGATCAAGGCATCATACTTATTTGAACTCGCCATTTTTTGAGCAACCAGCGGCAGCTCAAAAGCACCAGGGGCCTTTATCACCGTTATTTGCTCACTGTTTGCACCATGACGTGTGAGGGTATCGATCGCCCCTTCGAGCAAACGATCAGAGATAAAACTGTTAAATCGGCTGACGATAATTCCGAAACGAAAATCTTTAGCCTCAAGTGTTCCTTCGATAATTTCCAACATAATGACCTCCGGCAATTCTACTAGAGATTTTCCAGCAGATGACCCATTTTTTCCCGTTTAGTTTTTAAATACTTAAGATTATCCTGATGGGCTGGTACCTCAATAGGGACCCGTTCAACAATTTCCAAACCATAGCCTTCAAGACCAACCATCTTTTTCGGATTATTTGTCATTAAACGCAACTTGCTGATTCCCAGATCAGAAAGAATTTGAGCCCCAATACCATAATCGCGCAAATCGGCCTTGAATCCCAAAGAGTGATTTGCCTCAACAGTATCCTGCCCCTGATCCTGTAAAGCATAAGCCTTAATTTTATTCACCAGGCCAATACCGCGACCTTCCTGGCGCATATAGAGGATAACTCCAGACCCCTCCGCTTCGATCTGGGCCATCGCAGCATGCAATTGATCACCACAATCACAGCGTTGCGAACCGAAAACGTCTCCGGTCAAGCACTCAGAGTGAACCCGCACCAGAACCGGTTCAGATGATTTTATTTCACCTTTGATCAGCGCCATATGTTGTGCATGATCAACATCATTCTCATACACAATAGCGCGGAAAGTTCCACCGAAGGGGGTAGGAATTGTAGTTTCCGCTGCACGTCGTACTAATAGCTCTTTTTGCATCCGATAAGCGACGAGATCGGCAACTGAAATAATTTTCAAATCATGCTCTGCAGCAAAAACCTCTAACTGCGGTCTTCGCGCCATAGTCCCGTCAACATTCATGATTTCACAAATAACACCAGCAGGCTTAAGTCCAGCTAAGCGGGCCAGATCAACTGAACCTTCGGTTTGACCGGTTCGTACCAGAACGCCACCCTTTTGGGCTCGCAATGGAAAGACATGTCCGGGACGCGCTAAATCTCGCGCAGTGGTCTCATCAGCAACGGCAACCTGTATGGTATGGGCGCGATCGGCAACTGAAATCCCGGTAGTGACTCCTTGACGTGCTTCAATTGAGACGGTAAAGGCAGTACCAAAAGAAGAACTGTTATCGGCAACCATCAAGGGGAGATCCAAATCATCGGCACGTGCTTCAGTTAATGAGAGGCAAATTAACCCCCGCCCCTGTGTCGCCATAAAGTTAATGATTTCCGGTGTTACCAGCTCAGCGGCAGCAACGAGATCACCCTCATTCTCACGATCCTCATCATCAACTAAAATAACCATTCTACCATGACGAATATCGTCAAGAGCGGCTTCTATTTTTGAAATTGGCATAGATTTAATCCTTTATAACAACTGTAAAGTGCGAGTTATCTCATAGAAAACCATTTTTAGCAAGAAAGTCAAAGTCAACCTTCTGCCCATTTTGGGTATTTTTTCCCCCTTGCAGCAAGCGCTCTACATAACGCCCTAACAAGTCGGTTTCAATATTCACTTGAGCCCCTTCGCGGCAACTCTTCAGGGTTGTCATCTCTAAAGAGTGGGGGATGACCGCAACCGAAAACATATCACTTTCAACCCGGTTAACGGTCAGGCTGATACCATCAATCGCAACTGAACCCTTCTCCACCAGGTAGCGCATCACTTCGCGGGGGACGCCAAACTCAAAACGAATTGAATTTTGATCCTGATAGCGTCTCCTGACCGTTGCAATACAATCGATATGACCACTGACTAAATGTCCACCCAGACGATCGGAGAGGGTCAACGCCCGTTCGAGATTGACCAGCTGGTCTGGTCGCAACGTCCCTAAAGTGGTGCAATTCATAGTCTCCGGCGAGACATCAACACTGAAATTGTTCCCATCCAAAGCTGTCAATGTCAAACAGGCACCATTCACTGCAATACTCTCACCCAGCTGCAGATCAGCATCAACCAAACTGCTGGTAATTTGCAACTGTGCCGCATTGCCCTGACGTTTAAAACTGTGAATTTTGCCAACCGACTGAATTAATCCGGTAAACATGGATTGAAATCTCCTGTGATCAATAGATCTTCTCCACTTGATTTATAGCTTACATCCGCAAGTTTAATAGCTTCTGTCATCATTGCGCAACCAGCACCAGGAAAAAGTCCAAAGGGTGAAGATCCTCCTAATATTTTAGGGGCAACAAACAACATCAACCGGTCAATCAATCCTTCTGCAAGAGCTGCCCCAGCCAGACTGGCTCCCCCCTCAAGGAGAAGTCTCTGGACATCGCGTGCTCCCAATTCCTGCCAAAGGGCAGCAAGAGAGACTCTTTCAGCCGCAGCTGGTAGTATCACAACTTCTGCCCCAGCGGCCCGCAATAGCGAGATTTTATCCTGATCAGTCGAGATTGTTGCAATCAGAGTCTTGGCCGCAGATTGCTGTTTCAACATCCGACAGTCAGGGGGGGTCCGCAACTGACTATCGACCACCACTCGTAATGGGTCACGACCACGACCTTCGGGAAGTCGGGTATTGAGCAGCGGGTCATCATGCAGTACCGTGCCGACACCGATCATGATCGCTTCAACCCGATCCCGCAGCTGGTGAACTTGTAAGCGGCTCTCTTCACCCGAAACCCACTGCGAATCGCCCGTAGAGGTTGCGGTATTTCCATCAAGAGTCATTGCCGTTTTATAGATGGTGAAAGGACGACCAGTCGTAATATGAAGCTTAAATGGTGCAATCAAGCGACAACACTCTGCTGCTAAAATACCAGCCTGTACCTTAATCCCCGCCTTTTCCAGCTTCTCAATCCCACCACCGGCAACCAAAGGATTTGGATCCATCATCCCGATATAGACAGACTTAACCCCGGCGGCGATCAGGGCATCGGCACAGGGGGGAGTTTTTCCGTGGTGTGAACAGGGTTCCAAGGTAACATAGATTTCCGCCCCGCGTGCTTTATCCCCAGCCTGATTTAAAGCAAAAATTTCTGCATGCGGTTCACCCGCCTGAGGATGAAAACCTTCGCCGACAACGCTGCCTGAATTGACGATAACAGCACCTACTGGTGGATTAGGGGCGGTTCTCCCCTCCCCCTGCCGAGCTAAAGCAAGTGCCCGTTGCATAAAATGTGAGTGTTTCAGGTCAGACATTGCAGTTAAAATCCTTGCTGAATAAATGCAAACGCCGGAATGTTCAAAGAAACATTCCGGCAATATCTCGCTCCAAAATAACTTCTAGGAGGCTGTCGGACACTACGGACTGAAGCGAAAATTCGGAGGTTTGAGAACAGTTTTTAGCTCGTTTGCAGGCCCATAGCCATAGCTATGGGGCAAAAAGGAGCTAAAAAATGAGTCAAAAAAACGGATTTGCAGCCAGTCCATGGAGTGTCCGACAGCCTCCTAGTGAGAATTCTTCAGTAGATCATTTAATTCAGACATAAACTCATTAATATCCTTAAACTGTCGGTAGACCGAAGCAAAACGGACGTAAGCCACCTCATCCACTTCTTGCAAGGTATCCATCACCGCTTCGCCAATCAGACTGGCGGAAATTTCTTTATCACCACACTCCTGAAAAGTCCGCTCCAGTTGATCAACAAGGGCTTCAA
>JAGGWI010000032.1 GCA_021157505.1 Desulfuromusa sp.
CCATTACACTGCACTTTGCAGCGAAGAAAAAAACTCGCCTTCAGCTCAAACATTTTTCTTCGAATTCCTGCAAAGTTCCGTTTCTTTCCGGCTGCGTCACACGGGAGAGAGTCATTCAAAAATACAATCAAAACCATTAAATTATTTGCACCATTCGGGACACCCTATATAACCAGCAGTCGCATACTATGCCTGAACTGCCTGCATAATTTCCAGAACAATCAACTGCTGGCCTTGAACTTTCCAGCGAACATTGTAACGATCAAATAACATCCCATATTCTTGTGAATCTTCCTTGTTGTGGCGATAGGCGGGTCTTGGATCAAGACTGAGGGTTTCCTGGAGCATTATTTCAAGTTCCGGAGTCTCATCCTGATACAGAGCGAGCTGTTTTTTGGCAAGGTCAGAAAAGTCGACCTGAAGAGTTGATTTTGGAGCCTTTTCGGCAAACCCACCGGTTGCATCCGGAATGCTGTCTCCGTAGGGGATATAGGGTTTGATATCCAGTATCGGGGTGCCATCAATCAGATCTGCCCCCTGCACTTCCAAAGAAACTTTGCCACTATCGCAGTTAATCGACAGCAACCTGACCGCTGAAAGACCAATCGGGTTGGGTCGAAATGGAGAGCGGGAGGCATAAACCCCAACCCGCTGATTTCCTCCTAAACGGGGAGGGCGAACGGTCGACTTCCAGCCCTTTTGCCAGTTCTGGTGAAACAGAAAAATTAACCACAGGTGACTGAACCCTTCCAGATCACGAACCGCTTCCGGCGTGGCAAACTCAGGGATAAAATCTATCCTGGCATGGACTGAAGGGGCCAGTTCCGGTTGCCGTGGGGTGCCGAACTTTTCCTTAAAAGGGGAGTGAACGATCGCAATCGGTTCCAGAGAATAGTTCATAGTTTCAACTTTTAGTTGGTTGCCGGAGTCGGTTTTTTACCGCCACTCAACCAGACCCCGCAGAAAACTAATCCACAGGCCAGCCACTGCGACAGGTTCAGGGTGTCACCAAGGATAAGCATCCCCAATATAACCCCAAAAACCGGAATCAGATTGACATAGCCGGCAGCGCGGCTGGCCGGAATGCGACTGACGCTGTAGTTGTAGCAACCGTAGGCTCCTAAGGTAATAAAGGTTCCCAGATAGATGACCGCCAATGCCGAGGTGGGTTCCCAGACGATGGAAAATCCGACGCCGGGAAGGAACAGAAAGGGGAAAAAGAACAGAGTGCCGATAAAAGCCTGAAATGCGGTCAGGAACAGTGGGGGATAATTGTTGGTCAGATGTTTCAGTGAAACGGTGTAGCCGGCGGCACAAATCATGGCTAAGAATTCAAAAAAATTTCCCAATAATGGATTTGGTGCACTGATACTGATTTCACTCGCCAGACTCAACCAACAGGCACCAATAATAGCCAGACTGAACCCGGCCAGAGTTTGACGGCTGATGCTCTCTTTTAGCCAGCTCCAGGCAAGGATTGCCACCAGCAGCGGGAGCATGGCGGTAATCATTCCTGCCTGGGAAGCACTGGTCAATTGCAGGGCTTTGGCTTCAAATAAAAAATAAAGACAGGGTTCACAGATTCCCATAAACAAAAAATATTTGAGATCGCGGCGACGCCAGTTGATTTTACGGAATGTGGGGATAAATATGACAAAACAAAGGCTGCCAATCATCATCCGGCCGAAAATGACCTGCATCGGGTGATAACCCTGGAAAGCCAGCTTCAGGGCGACAAAGGAGCTGGCCCAGAGGAGCATGGCAATAATCAGGCTGATCGTTGGTAGTAAGTGGTGATCTTTGGTCAAGAATAACTCCATAAAGCAGGAAAATAACAACGGAGCTGAAGATAAGCTGCCGAGAGGCTGGATACCAGAAAAAAGTTATGGCTGGCGACTTATTTATTGGCAGGGATGGTTTTGCGATAAGAACTGGCTGCTTACCGAATAAATCTGGTTGCAGGGTGAAGGGGGAAGCTGCGTCTGAGAGAGGTCTCTGTTTTAGACCCCCTCCAGACAGCAGGAATGATGTTAGTGCTGGTCTCTATCGACCCAGTTCGCTTCATCCTGAGCATCAAACGTCAGGGCATTTAACCATGTGTGGTTTTGCACATGCGGATAGTGTAAAAGCCATAATTAACAGGACTCCCAAAATCTTGAGTTTCTTCATTATTTTGCTCCTATTCAGTAAGGGTTTTTAGCCCTATTTAACCGGCCCGGTAAATATCCAGTCATTGTTAATCACTGCTGCATGGCAGTTGATGCAGCCGGAAACCTTGCCTTCCTTGGCAATCTTCCCAGCAGCAGTATATTTCGCCCAGAACCAGTCCCCGGCATCGGCATCATAGCCTTTGACACGATACATCACGGTCACTGCAGCCAGGGTTTTATCCGGACGATAGTTTTCTTTGATAATGAAAGAATTGTCGGGCAAGAGACCCGATCTGTTTTGAATTGCTTCCAGCGCATCGGCAGAAACATAGGTTGTTAAAAACGCCCCATGGGGATGAGCCCCTTTGTAGAGCTTTCCTTTACCGGGGAACAGGGCCCAGTTCTGATAGGGGTTGGTCTTGGTAATATAGTCGTAGACTGCCTTACCTTTCGCCTCTGGAAGATCCATTCCCCCTGCCAGGGATAACCCGATAGCGCCAGATAAAACGATATAGATTGTGCCGGTAATCACTGCAAGCCATTTTCTTCCCATGTTTTCCTCCTCTGTGGTTGAGTTGAGCTAAGTGTCCTGTCATGCATTAACTGTTGCATCTTGCTTGTTATTTTACGCATCGACTGCGTTGTGACTTCCGCTGTATAGCTCTGGCTATGTAGTGAAAATCAGACCTTGTTGACCCGCAAAATTCCAGCGCAATATTGCGATAGTTTAAGATATACACAGCACTGGAACCTAAAGCCTAGCAAAGAACCCGGATATGTCAACAATACAAACTTTAGTTAAAAATAGAGTATGTTGGCTTTTATCCAGTTTGTAGTTCAATTCTAGAGAAGTGAGATTGGGATGAATGTAAGGTGGGATACATTTTCAAAAAAACTTTGGAATTTTGCGACGTGAACCACCGTAGTTTCATAGTCCGTAAATATCTGGGACAGCCCCCGATGAACCTGGGGACAGTCCCGAATTTACTACAATATTTCTTAAACTAGCGCCATTCGGGATAAAGATCAGGATTGTTGCCGCAGGGATTCGAGATTGGGGAGCAATAAAGATCGATAGGATGTTTCTACCAGCCCGGCACGTTTCAGCAGAGCAAGCTCCTCGGCGACCGATTCCCGGGTGGCGCCGACAAGATAGGCAATGTCTTTCTGGGTGATTGTAAGTCTCACTTGCCCGTCCGCTTCTGGAATGCCATGTTTGTCAGCAAGGCGTAACAGCGCTGTGCGCAGACGTTCGGCCACAGTCTGGAAAGTGAGATCCTGCAACCGGGATTCCATTTCCCGCAGGCGGAAACCGATAAGTTTCATCACTTTAAAAGTCAATTCCTGATGCTCGACCAGAAATTTCTGAAATTTCTCCCGGGGGAAAATACAGACTAAACTCTCCTCCGTGGCTTCGGCAAAATGGGATCGTTGTTGCTCGTCAGTGATTGCCAGTTCACCAAAAATTTCTCCGGGTCCAAGAACATCAAGAGTAATTTCATCACCATCCTGATTGACTCTCCCCAGCCGGACTTTACCCTCTTTCACCAGATAAATTTTGTCACTCAATTCATCAGATAGATAAAATTGGTGCTTGCGCCGACAGGTCACCATTTTACTGATTTCTGCAAGCCATTCATGCTCATCTGCGTTCAAACCAGAGAATAAGCTGCCGGTATTTTTAATGTACCAGATTTTTTGTTCCATTCGATCCTCGTGGGGGTAAGTCTGTATTGATCATATCAGTATCTTGGTGAACAACAAGGAGAAAGGGGAAAAAGAGCTGGTGTTTGATTTAAGCGCTCTCTGAAATTGTAGCCCAGCTTATATTCTCAGCATAATTTTAATCCTAATCTAAGCATCCTGGCGGAGGTGAAAGAGGTCCAGTGATCCGCTATTTTGGTTGTAAATTTGACTGGCAGGGCTAAACTTGAGTAAACTAGTCATGTTTAGGGTTGGGCATCTGGTTCAGGTTGTTGTACTTTGTCTCCCTGTCAGACCCAGAGTTAAGGAGAAAGCTATGCGTTTTAGTTCTAAAATTTTATTGACGCTGTTCGGTCTGTTAATCCTTGCTGGCAGCATGGGAGCGGCTGCCTTTGCTGCACCGAAGGCGGAACTCTGGCCTCGCTGGCAAGCGAACGATCCGCAGAGCAGTATCCGTGTCGATCACTCGGCCTGGGCTAAGTTTCTGGATAACTATTTGATTGTCAGTAACTCCGGGACGGCCAACCTGGTTCGTTATGTCGGGGTGAGTCCTGTGGATAAAGCTTCCCTTGCTCAATACATCGCCGAGCTGAGTGGTGTGCCGATGTCAAAATTAAATCGCACTGAACAAAAGGCTGTTTGGATCAACCTCTACAATGCTCTGACCGTCAACACGATTCTCGATCACTACCCGGTCAAGAGTATCCGGAAGATTAGCTCAGGGTGGTTCAGCTCTGGACCCTGGGATTTGAAACTGGTCAAGATGGAGGAGATCGAACTGTCACTCAATGATATTGAACATCGCATCCTGCGGCCGATCTGGGAGGACAACCGGGTTCATTATGCTGTCAACTGTGCCAGTCTCGGTTGCCCAGACCTGCAGCCGGAACCATTTAGCGCTGAAAACATGGAACGTTTACTTGATAAAGCTGCTCGCGATTATGTGAATAGTCCGCGCGGGGTTGATCTTGCGGGTGGCAAGCTGACTCTTTCGAGTATTTACGATTGGTTTCAGGTCGATTTTGGCGATACTGACGCAACCATGCTTGCTCATCTGAGAAAGTACGCTGTACCAGCGCTAGCTGAAAAATTAAAAAGGTATAAAGGGCCAATTTCCTACCAGTACAGCTGGGACTTGAATAAGGGATAGTCTCCATTTTAAGAGCGGATTCGTGCTCACCAGAAGCCTCTCTGCCCACAATGTATCAGGGCAAGGACTGAATAACCTGAATATTAAAACTTTTACTTTGGAGTTTTTATCTATGGACTACTTTCTTCCTGTTTTCGCTGGTGTCATTGCTCTCGCCTCGGTTTTGCTCGCACCCAGGGCTGAAAGCGCAGGAGCTTTTTTTCAAGGACTCAGCGCTACAGGTCGGCAGCCCGGCCTGTTGGCTCTCACCTTTTCTCAGGTGACGACTTGGATTTTTGCCCGCTCGTTGATGAACGCCGCGATTCTCGGTTTTTACTACGGTATTTGGGGCACCCTGGCCTACGCTTTTTACTATTTTTCTTTTCTGACCGGGGGAAAGATTGTTGACAGTCTCCGTTTCGAGCATGGTTTCAACAGTGTGCAGGGTTTCCTGCACGACCGGTTTGGAAAATGGGGAACCGGTTGCTACAATTTTGTCATCGGCATCCGGTTGATCAGTGAGGTTTTCGCCAATTTGCTGGTCATCGGTATCCTCTTCGGTGTTGCCGGAAGCAACATGTATACTTTGACGATTCTTGGCTTTTCGGCGATCACCCTCTTCTACTCGATGCTTGGAGGCCTGCGAGCATCGCTGCGGACCGATGTTTTCCAGATGGCTATTTTCCTTGGCACCCTGATTCTGTTGATCGGTCTGGTGACCTTTGGCAGCAGCGTGCAGTTGAGTGACCTCTGGTTCAAACCTTTCGTTTTCGACCAGCCCGGACCGATTTTGATGCTGGTTGCACTGCTGCAAATCTGGAGCTACCCAATGCACGATCCGGTGATGATGGATCGCGGATTTCTTGCTGATCGGGAGACCACGCGCAAGAGTTTTCAGCACGCAGCCTGGATCAGTATTATCTGTATCGTCGCCTTCGGCTGTCTCGGTGTTCTCGCCGGAGCACATGCCGTTAATGGGGCGAGCATGAATGAGACCTTGATGCAACTGCTGGGAACGGCACCAATGATGCTCTTCAATGCCGCGCTGGTGATCTCGGCTATGTCGACCCTCGACAGCACCCTGTCAAGTTCCGCCAAGTTGATGGCGGTTGATATGGGGGTGATGAAGATGAGTCTGCGCAACGGTCGCGCCGTCATGGCGGTGTTCATGCTCATCGGACTGATGTTGGTTTTTTTGGGGAACAAGGATCTTTTCAGCGCGGTGGCGGTGAGTGGCACCGCATCGCTCTATCTGGCACCGGTGATCTTTTTCTCGCTGTGGGGGAAACGTAGTGATATTCCGGTCTGGAGCTATCTGCTGAGTTTCGCCCTGGCGATCGCTGCTGCGGTCCTCTACTTCACCGAATCGAGTGGTTACAGTCATCTCCTCGGTGATGCTCACAAGTACACCAAATTGCTCTATTTGACGATTACTGTGCTTGGCTTCGGTTGTCTCGGTTTCTGGATTGGTGGCAAAACGACCGTTCGCGCTACGGAAGAGGAACCCACTGCATGAGTGATCAGCACGAACGGTTGGATCTTGGTTGTTTTACCGGCCCGGTGTTGGTTTTCGGTGGACCCTATAGCAACCTCGCCGCGACACAGGCGATGCGGCAGCGGGCTGAGGAGCTGGATATCCCGCCAAATCGGATTATCTGCACCGGTGATCTGATTGCTTACTGTTCCGAGCCGCAGGAGACCTTACAGCTGGTGCGTGACTGGGGTATTGGCGTAGTTCAGGGTAACTGTGAAGAGTCTCTGGGTAAGGACGCTGCTGATTGCGGTTGTGGTTTCGAAGCGGGAACAACCTGCTCGCTGTTGTCGGTCGAGTGGTATCAATTTGCCAGCCGAAAGATTACCGCCACCGACAGGATCTGGATGCGTCGTTTGCCGAGATCTTTAC
>JAGGWI010000051.1 GCA_021157505.1 Desulfuromusa sp.
TAAGGGCCTGAACATCCTTAGGAAAACATGATCCGCCGTAACCGCAGCCGGGATAGATAAAAGAAAACCCGATTCTACCATCGGATCCGATTCCACGGCGGACATTTTCAACATCAACCCCCATCAGTTCACAGAGATTAGAAATTTCATTGATAAAGGATATCTTGGTCGCCAGCATCGAATTGGCAGCATATTTTGTCATTTCAGCATCACGCACACCCATAAAAATAGTTCGTTCGTGATTCCGGTTAAAAGGTGCATAGAGTTGCCGCAGCATATCCTTGGCCCGCTCACTTTCAGTCCCAATGACAACCCGATCCGGTTTCATGAAATCGTCAATAGCGGCCCCCTCTTTCAAGAATTCGGGGTTACTGACGACATCGAAATCAATCTGCAAATTTCGGCTATCCAGCTCTTTTTGAATTGTCTCACTGACAAGATCTGCGGTTCCTACCGGTACCGTTGACTTATCAATAATGATTGCATAGTCGGTCATTAAACTACCAATTTCCCGGGCAACCGCCAGAACATATTTCAGATCGGCAGAACCATCTTCTCCCGGAGGGGTACCAACCGCAATAAAATAGATATTGGAGGTCGCCATTGCCACGTCCAGGCTGCTGGTAAAATGCAACCGACCCGCAGCATAATTGCGTTGCACAATAGCGTCCAGACCCGGCTCATAAATAGGCAATTTGCCATTTTTGAGGTTGTTTATTTTTTCCTTATCGATATCGACACAGCTGACCTGATTTCCCATTTCCGCAAAACAGGCACCACTGACCAGCCCCACATAACCGGTTCCAATAATTGTTAAATTCATCGGGTTTTCTCCTGAAAATTACTCATAGAGCACATTAATAATAATCAATGCGATACAATAGAGGTTAAGTGTTTATAAGTCAAATCAAGAGTAGTATATGGAGAAATCGATTATTCAGAATCGGGCTTTAAACCCTGTCAATTTGAGATTTATTTGCGAACGAAAATCAGCTGAATCAAAGTAACATTTTCAAACCAGCTACCTGTCGCATCTCAGCGTAGATATCAACCAGCTGCTGATAGCTGTTTAAGGTCACCGATAATGAGACGGCTTGATAGGAGCCCTTACCGCTGGGACGACATTTGACCGCATCTTCGGTGACAGTCACGAACTGACTGGCTGCAGCCATAATGGCAACCCTGAAATCGTCACCCTCAAGACCGATGGCCTTGAATTGATAATGACAGGGAAAATCGAACAACTCTTCCGGGTTAGGTTTTTTCATTTTTGTCACTTATTTGATCGGTGTGACCGAAGCCCCCTGCTCCACGCTCAGTTTCTGTGAGCTCTGATACCTGAATCAGGTCTGCCTGGGAAACTGGAGCAACAATAACCTGGGCAATTCTATCACCGGAACTAATCGTGAAATTTTCCCGGCCGTGATTGATAAGAATAATACAAACTTCACCTCGATAGTCAGCATCGATGGTGCCGGGTGAGTTGACCAAAGCAATACCGTGCTTTATTGCCAATCCCGAGCGGGGTCTGACCTGTATTTCATATCCCAGAGGAATGGCGAAAGCCAACCCTGTTGGCACCAGACAACGCTGTCCCGGTGCTATTATCATGGTATCTCCCAGAAGAGCACATATATCCATTCCAGCAGCAAACTCGGTCATATATGCGGGTATTCTGGCATCGGGGTGAAGTTTTTTTACCAGAACTTGTGGTCTTTGCATCGCAATGTTCCTGAAAAAAGGGCTGGTGAAGAGTTGTAATTCTCCACCAGCCAATAGTAGGTCCTGCTTTATCGATTATTGCAACAAAAAGTTAACCCTCTGCAGGCAATTCCATACCGAGTGCCGCTTTACGAGAAAGTTTGATCTTGCCCTGGCGATCAACACCAATACACTTGACCAATACTTTGTCCCCTTCGTTCAGGACATCGGTCACATTTCGTACCCGTTCTTTTGCCAGTTCAGAGACATGAACCAGGCCATCGGTTCCGGGGAAAATTTCAACAAAAGCACCAAACTCCATAATCTTCTTAACCGTACCCATATAGAGCTTGTCAACTTCGGCGGACTGAGTCAGATCGCGGATCATCTGGATGGCCTGCTTGGCAGCAGCACCGTCGGTGGAAGCAATTTTAATTGTTCCATCGTCCTCAATATCGATGGCACAACCAGTTGCCTCAATAATACCGCGAATATTCTTACCCCCCGCACCGATAACGGTTCTAACCTGATCAGATTTCACCTTGATACTGGTAATCTGCGGTGCATATTTAGAAAGTTCAGCACGTGGTGCAGCAATCGCTTTTGCCATTTCACCAAGAATATGAATTCGACCTTCACGAGCCTGCTCCAAAGCCTGCTGCATGATCTCTTTGGTCACGCCGCTGATCTTAATATCCATCTGCAGGGCAGTGATTCCTTTGGCAGAACCAGTCACCTTGAAGTCCATGTCGCCAAGGTGATCTTCATCACCGAGAATATCGGACAGAACAGCAACATCGTCACCCTCTTTAATCAAACCCATGGCAATCCCTGAGATTGCCTCGGAAACGGGGACACCACAATCCATCAGTGACAGAGAAGCACCACAGACAGACGCCATTGACGATGAACCGTTTGATTCAAGCACGTCAGAGACCACGCGAATGGTATAAGGA
>JAGGWI010000169.1 GCA_021157505.1 Desulfuromusa sp.
ACCCGTATCAGAAATCATAACTAAAATTTTCTCCACATCAGCTTGCAGTGCAACGGTCAGGACTCCCCCTTCCGGCATTTCATACAGAGCGTTACCGATCAGGTTGGTAAATATTTTCTCAATTTCGTGGGAATCAGCCCTTATTAATGGCGCTTTTCGGTTAATATTGAGTTTAAGATCTACCCGTTGTTTATCGATTCTAGCTTGATAATCACTGAGAACCTTATCAATTATTTCTACCAGATCGACCAGCTTCTGTCTGTTGTTATCATCAGGACTGGAAGCCAACATCTGTACCAGAATTTCATCAATCCGTTCCACTTCCTGGGTGATTTTATAAGCATACCCTTGATTTTCTTCACCCAGGCCCTCAGCTGAGAGGAGAATCTGGGCAAATAAACTTATTGAATTCAGTGGATTACGTATTTCATGCGCCATACCTGCTGACATATGTCCAAGTGCAGCCAGCTTTTCCGACTGGATTATTTCTTTATGTGCCTGTTCCAGTTCAGAGCTTTTTTCGCGTACTCGCTGTTCCAGTTTAGCATTCCATTGCTTGATCTCACCCTGCAAACACTCACGTTCTTTGAGGAGAGCACGGTTTTCAATCTCAACCTTTCTGACCGCTAAAACGGCATCGATCCGTTTAATCAAGCTACTATTCGCAAAAGGCTTACGTAGATAATCTGCAGCGCCAGCCCGCATCAATTCAACCGCAACCTCTTCGTTCCCCTTCCCGGTGAACATAAAAACGTAGGTCTCTGGATAGTGCTGACGGATTTGTTTTAAAGCATCCAAACCGCTCATGACCGGCATCATGTAGTCAAGCAAAACAAGAGCCGGGCTATGTTCCGCAACCATCTGTAAGCACTGCTCTCCGTTAGTTGCAGAGAGGACGTTAAATCCACGTTTTTTTAATAACAACCCCACCAGTTCAACAATGACTTCTTCATCATCGACGATAAGAATCTTTTCACCGGAATATTGGCTTTGATGGCCAAGCATTTAAAAACCCTCACTGCATAACAAAACTGAAAGAGAATACTCATCGATTTATGACTATATCAGGCAAAGATGATGATAAGCAAAACAATCACACTAAAAAAGCAGCCATATGGCTGCTTTTTTAGTGTGATTGAGATAGTTTTCTTTAATCTATTCCCCTTCCAACCTGACAGTCAAAACTGGCACTTTTGATTTACGCACCACCTTTTCTGCCGTACTGCCAAAAAGAACATGATCCAACCCTGTTCTCCCATGAGTCCCAAGCACAATCAAATCCGCAGATTTTTCTTCAGCCTGTGAGATGATCTGTTCATAGGGTAATCCAGAAACAATTAAATGTTCGAAATTCTCAAAACCGACTACATTTTTACGACAAAAACTTTCCATCATTTTCTGCGCTCCCTCTTCAATCTCTTCTTCCAGTCGTGCAAATGAGATATGGGGAACGTAGAAACCACGCAAATCAACCGGTTCATTAATCACATGCAGTATCAACAACTGCGCAGAGAACTTTTTTGCCAATGAGAGTGCCATCTGAAATGCATTATCAGAACTATCAGAAAAATCAATCGCAACCAAAACTGTGGAAAAATTATTCATAGTCACCTCCTGTCAGAATATACCCGAAGATTCTCCCAACGAACTTGCGTGTTTAAAAGCTCTACTGAGAATTGTCTGCAAATCCTTGAGCTTAACCGGCTTGTTCAGGTACTCAAAAGTACCGAGATTCATCGCTTCCAGATATGAGTCAACCCCGCCATAAGCGGTAATCATGACAACTTTTATCTCGGGATAAGTTTGATTCAACTCGCGCAGAAAAACCAGTCCGTTCATTTCTGGCATATTGATATCGGTAATAACCAGATCAACCTGCGTATTTTTAAGATACTCCAGGGCGTCAAATCCGTTAGCCACAGCATCAACATGATAACCTTCCTGAGAAAGCAACTTGACCAGACCAATGCGGGTATTCTCTTCATCGTCTACAATTAAAACTCTTTCCATAGCCACCTCTGAAACCAGGAGGCTGTCGGACACTCCATGAACTGGCTGCAAATTCGTTTGTTTGGCTCATTTTTTAGCTCCTTTTTGCCCCATAGCTATGGCTATGAGCCTGCAAACGAGTTAAAAACCGTTCTCAAACCTCCGAATTTTCGCTTCAGTCCGTATAGTCCGACAGTCTCCTAACGTTTCAACAAGTGTAACAGTCGCAAACGATCTGTCAAGCCTGGAAGAAAAATCCTAACATACTGATTTTATTTAACTTTAAAGTTAGATATTGATTAAAAAAAAGGGGGGAATAATAAAAGCTGAAGCTACCACTTTGACAACGATTTCAAAAGATCTTCAGCTTTGAAACCCATTGCTGTCTGTGGGGATAAATCGATAAGAGTCTTAAGATGCTCTATCGCCTCTGCAGTCCTCCCTTCTTGCAACAGGACAACAGCCAGTCGATAACGCGGTTCGAGAAACTTCGGCTCAAGCGCTATGGTACGCTGCAGCAAAATTCGTTCTTTTTGTAGATTGCCAAGAGCACGATAAACTTCGCTTTTAAAGAAATATGGCGAAGCATAGCGTGGATCGAGTTCTATTGCTTCGTTCAAATAAGCAAGTGCAGCAGGGTAATCTTTTTTCTTTAAATATGTGTACCCTTTGCCAGAAATAGAGACGGTAGAGTTCACAAACAGGAGATTATGGGCGGCTTGATCAAAATAATAGAGTGCCTTGTCCCACTCTTCCATATCCAGATAAAGAGAGGCGAGGTTATTTTGATAACGAGGGTCGTTATCAGAGAGTTCCAGAGCTTTTAAATAATGTATTTCTGCGAGAGAATAAGCTTTTTTACGTTGATAGGTTTGTGCCAGAGCAACCTGAATGACATCACTTTCCGGAGCCAACTTCACCGAAATCAACAACTCTTTCAATGCCGCTGTCGGATTGTTAGCTGCCAGGTAACCCAGAGCCAGTTTGTAGTGAGCATTAGCCCGATAAAGATCACTCCTCTGCTCCTTTGGCACGACAGGAACACAGGAAACAAGAGCTAAAATCATGATCATAGTTAAAAGTTTCAACATACTAAAACTGACTCCTCAAGTTAAAACTACATTGAAGCAAAAAATCGCCCTAAACTCTTAAGACTGCACAAGCGTAACTTTTCTATGTCTTGCACTGTGATTTCAGCAAAGACAGGGGCGTCTGGCTCTTGTTTCTTAGGAGGTTGACAGATCGGCAAAGCGGTCCAGTAGGACTTTTTTTTCTTGGCTGATAATAAATGAAAATCGGTTTCAGTCAGGTCGAAGCCCATTGATTCGACAAAACTATAGCCCTCTTCGTAAGTCTCTTCAGCATCTGCAGATGACACTTCGCCAAATTCAGGGACAAAGCAAATTGAGCATTGATTGTCTGTTAAATAAAAAGCCACAACAATGAGAACCTTGTTGCCACCCGAAATTTGCAACAAGTAAGCCTGACACAACTGTGGCGGATATTCGGCAAAGGCAAGCTGCACACCGCTCGACGCAGAGTGAAGATGGGTCACTTTTTCAGCCGGAACGTTCAGATATTCTAACTGTTTGTGCTGGATAAACATCAACCGTTTCCCACAACGTTAAAGGAATAGGCAACAGACCGCCCATTAGACCACATTTAATCAATATCGGCAAACTCGGTCAGCAGCTTGATTTTTTTATAACGATCACTGATTTCGAGATAATCGATATCGCGAAGCCGATCAAGGCTGAATTTTTCTACCGTGAAAGAAGCCATGACTGTTCCGAAAACAGTTGCCTTACGCAGATTTTGTTCACTCTGATTGCTGGTTGCAGCGAGATAACCAATAAACCCACCGGCAAAGGTATCACCTGCTCCAGTGGGGTCAAAAACTTCTTCCAGAGGGTATGCTGGGGCTGAAAAAATTGAACCTTCCCCGAACATTAACACCCCATATTCACCCTGTTTAACCACGAGAGTTTCAGGACCAAAACTGCGAACAATGGCAGCGGCTTTAAACAGATTAGGTTCATCTGCCAGTTGGCGCACTTCGGCCTCGTTAATAATCAGGATATCAACTTTGGCGAGAGTTTTAATCAGTTCAGCTTTTTTCCCATCAATCCAGAAATTCATCGTGTCACACGCGACCAGCTTTGGATTTTTAACCTGCTGGAGAACCTCCAGTTGCAATTCAGGATCGATATTCGCCAGAAAAACATACTCTGCATCCCGGTAGTTTTCAGGTAATACGGGTTGAAACGATTCAAAAACATTGAGGTGAGTTTCCAGAGTCTGAGCTTCATTCAAATTGTAATCGTAACGCCCCTTCCAACGAAACGTATCACCACGACTTTTCTGTAAACCGGCCAGATCAATATTGCGGCTCTTTAAAAAATCAATATGCTGTTGCGGAAAATCATCCCCAACAACAGCGACCAGATTTACGTCCGTAAAAAAACTGGCCGCCGTAGAAAAATAGCAAGCTGACCCACCAAGAACATCATTCGCAATCCCAAAGGGGGTTTTAATTGAATCGAAAGCTACGCTGCCTACAACAAGAATACTCATTTATCAGATCCCTCTATAAATATTTACCGATGATTGGCTCAAGAGCCTGTTGCGTTTCTAATGGAATCAAACTTCTGTCTGTCATAATGGCAAACTTGAGCGCTTCTGCACAGGGACAATTTCTCTGTTGCCGTTGCTGAACAATCATATTGACAGCGGTCTTGATGATTTCCCTTGCTGTCGCAACGTTCTTCTGAATGACTGCTATGACCGCCTCGACCGAAACATCATCATGCCCTTCATGCCAGCAATCATAGTCGGTTGCCAAAGCCACGGTTCCATAACAGATTTCGGCTTCGCGTGCCAAGCGAGATTCGGGAAGATTGGTCATGCCAATAATATCAACGCCCCAACTCCTATAAATATGCGATTCAGCCCGGGTTGAAAAATTGGGCCCCTCAATACAGAGATAAGTTCCACCGGAATGGACAGTCGCCCCGACATCACGGGCCGATTTGACCAGAATAGCAGAGAGATCAGCGCAGACAGGGTCGGCAAATTGAACATGGCCTGCCACCCCGTTACCGAAAAATGTTGAGGCTCGCTTTCCCTGGGTACGATCAAAAAATTGATCCGGTACGACGATATGTCC
>JAGGWI010000022.1 GCA_021157505.1 Desulfuromusa sp.
CTCGTTCTGTTGCTGGTGAGGCGGCGGTCCCTTTTTATACGATTTCCGGTTCCGATTTTGTTGAAATGTTTGTCGGGGTTGGTGCCAGTCGGGTGCGGGATTTGTTTCAGCAGGGGAAGAAAAATGCCCCTTGTATTATTTTTATTGATGAAATCGATGCGGTCGGTCGCCATCGTGGTGCCGGTCTCGGTGGTGGTCATGATGAGCGTGAGCAGACCCTGAATCAGTTACTGGTTGAAATGGATGGTTTTGAGTCGAATGAAGGTGTCATTCTGGTAGCGGCAACCAACCGTCCGGATGTCCTTGATCCAGCGTTGCTGCGTCCAGGACGCTTTGATCGTCAGGTGATGGTCCCCCTTCCCGATATTAAGGGTCGACATAAAATCCTGGTGGTCCATTCCCGTAAAGTTCCTATGGACGACAATGTCAAACTTGAAGTGATTGCTAAGGGAACTCCGGGATTCTCTGGTGCAGATCTTGCCAACCTGATCAATGAAGCTGCTTTGCTGGCAGCTCGTGCTAATAAAACCAAAGTTGACGGGGACGATTTTGAAGCTGCCAAGGACAAAGTGTTGATGGGAGCCGAACGTCGCTCACTGGTGATTACCGAGGAAGAGAAGAAGGTGACCGCGTATCACGAAGCGGGTCATGCTCTGGTGTCTCTGCTGACCCCGGGTTCCGATCCGGTTCACAAAATGTCGATTATTCCTCGTGGCCGCGCCATGGGAGTGACCATGTATCTTCCCAGTGAAGAGAAATACAGTGAAACAGCCAAAGGGTTGCATATCCGCATCAGAGCATTGCTTGGTGGCCGGGTTGCCGAAGAATTGACCTTTGAATCAGTGACCAGCGGTGCCAGTAATGATCTTGAACGGGTGACAGCTATTGCCCGAAAGATGGTGTGTGAATGGGGAATGAGTGAAAAGATCGGACCGATGGCTTTTGGTGAAAAAGAGGGTGAGGTCTTCCTTGGTCGTGATATGGGACATATGAAGAATTACAGTGAAGCAACTGCTGTTGATATTGACAACGAAATACGCAGAATTATTAATGAAAACTATGCCATAACCCGCATCTTGATCAAAGATCATCAGCCGCAACTGATCAATTTATCTGAACTGATGTTGGAAAAAGAGACCCTGGAAAGTTCGGAAATACATGATGTCGTTTTCCCCGATGGGGTTCCTGATTACTTGAAGCCAAAAGTTGTAGCTCCGGTGGAAGAAGAAGTGAAGCCGGAAGATAACTTCAGTTTTGAGAGTGGTACGAGCGCTACCGATGTTGCTGCTGAGGCGGAAACCGAGGAAATTGAAAAGGTTGAACCGGTTGTGGAGACGGCAGTCGGCGAGTCTGAGGCAGATCCCGAAACCAAGAAGGACGAGACTCCTGAGTCGTGAGTTTTACAAGGGGACAGCGACTGTCAGGACGAAACTGCCAGCTTGATCTGACCCAACCCTGCATCATGGGAGTGCTGAATATCACCCCGAATTCTTTCTCTGATGGTGGTCAGTATCTGAATGCAGAGAGGGCTGTGCAACAGGGTTTGGTCATGCAGCAAGAGGGGGCTGCGATTCTCGATATTGGTGGAGAGAGTACTAAGCCCGGTTCCTTTTCAGTTTCAGCTGAGGAAGAATTGGCACGGGTTATTCCGGTCATTGAGGGGCTGCGGCAGGAAACGGACCTGCCTCTTTCCATCGATACCAGCAAGGCCCTGGTTGCGCAACAAGCTATTGCCGCTGGAGCTAACTTTATTAATGACATCAGTGGTTTGAATTTTGACTCGGAAATGTCGACGGTTGCTGCTGAAACGGGTGCCGGATTGTTTCTGATGCATACCCGTGGTCGTCCAGAGGTTATGCAGCAGCAGACGGAGTACCAGAATCTGCTCGCAGAAGTTATCTCCGGTTTGCAACGGAGTATTGGTCTGGCTTTGGCCGCTGGAGTTGAGCGTTGCCGGTTAGCGGTTGACCCGGGTATTGGTTTCGGGAAAAGTATTTTAGGAAATCTTGATTTACTACGGCATCTGGATCAATTACAACAGCTTGATTGCCCGGTTTTGCTGGGGACTTCAAAAAAGAGTTTCCTCGGTGTCATTCTTGATCAGGCTGACCCGCAGGAGCGTCTTTTTGGAACCCTGGCCACAATAGCTTCCGGGGTGGCTCAGGGAGTTCAGATCTTTCGGGTTCATGATGTCCGTCCGGCACGGGAAGCTGCGTTGGTGGCCTGGGCGATTCGGGAACAGCAGCTTCCTTAATCTATCCTGTTAATGTTTTGTACATTGATTCTATAAAGTAACTTTCGCACGGTGGTTGCAATGTTAGATGTCTTCATAAATATCCGGTTTCTCGATATTCTAGACATTAGTATTGTTGCCTTTATTATCTACCGGATTATTCTCCTTATCAAAGGGACCCGTGCGGTTCAAATGCTGCTTGGCCTGGCAGTTATTCTTGTCCTTTATATGGCTTCCCGATTTGGGGAGTTACATACCCTTAACTGGTTTCTCAGTAATTTTCTCTCCTCGATTATCCTTGTCATTGTGGTTATCTTCCAGAACGATATACGTCGGGCGTTGATGCATGTCGGCCGTAATCCTTTTTTTGGCGGAATGAGTTTAGATGAGGAGTCTGTTGCGATTGATGAGCTGGTTAAAGCCAGTGTCGCTCTGGGAAGTCGTAAAATTGGTGCCCTGATTGCTATTGAACGGGAAAACGGCATCAAGGATATCCTTGAATCGGGGACTGCTATTGATGCCCGTGTCTCCTGTGAGTTGATTCGCTCAATTTTTATGCCTTCTTCTCCAATTCACGATGGTGCTTTGGTGGTGCAACAGGGTCGGTTGTCTCTGGCTGGATGTTTTTTACCCTTGAGCCGGGGTCTTGATCTGACTAAAGAATTAGGGACCCGCCACCGGGCAGCTGTTGGTTTGACAGAATTGGCTGATGCCGTGGTCATTATTGTTTCTGAAGAGACCGGCAATATTTCCGTGGCGGTCAATGGTGGAATGACCAGAAACCTTGATGCGGCCAGTTTGAAAAAAGTTCTTGGACGCTTAATGGAGCCGCGTAAGGTTAAAAAACCGCAGCAGAGGAAAGGGTAGCTCGGATGGTCAAGTTGTTGACCGATAATTGGACATTGAAAATCATTTCCCTGATTTTCGCTTTGCTGCTCTGGATGTTTATCATGGGGGAACGGCGTCTTGAAGTTGGCTACCCTGTTCCTCTTGAGCTGCAGTCTTTGCCGAAAGGATTGATGGTTGCCAATGAGGTTCCCAGCCTGATAGATGTCCGGGTGAGTGGTCCGCGGACTCTATTGGCAAAGATCAGTCCGAATGATATCAGCGTTATTGTCGATCTCTCCGATCTTCAGCCTGGATTGACAACCTTTAAGCGTTTGGAAGAGAGGCTGAATCTACCAAGTGGGTTGCGGGTAACGCGCTTGTCCCCTTCGTTTATTGATCTGAAGCTGGAACGGATCAAGCAGAAGTTGGTGCCAATTAAAATTGTTCTGGTTGGCGAACCGTTGTCTGGTTTCAAGGTTGGAAATGTCAGGGTTGTTCCTGATGAAGTTATTGTTGAAGGGGCGGAATCAGAGTTAAAAAGCGTCAGTGGGGTGACGACTGAAGATGTCGATCTGAATGGTGTTAATGAGGGTTTTTCTCTTATCGTCCCCCTGGTTCACAGAGGGATCTATACATATTTTAAAGATGAAAAAACCACCGAGATTCAAGTTGAAATTCAACCGGTAGAGGGTTTGTCTCCTGCGGAGAAGAGCAATATCGAACCGCAGAAGACCGATTCCAAAGGTGAAGGGGACAATTAAGGATGGAAAAGAAGTTATTTGGTACTGACGGGGTGCGTGGAGTTGCTAATATTGAGCCGATGACGACTGAAATGGCGATGCAACTCGGGCGGGCAGCGGCTTTTGTGTTTAAAGATGGTGGCGGAAACCGACGGCATCGGATTGTTATCGGTAAGGATACCCGCTTGTCTGGCTATATGATTGAAAATGCACTGGTCGCGGGAATCTGTTCTATGGGTGTCGATGTTCTGCTTGTCGGTCCATTACCAACTCCGGGAATCGCATTTATTACCTCTTCAATGCGTGCTGATGCTGGCGTAGTGATCAGTGCTTCGCATAATCTCTACCAGGACAATGGCATTAAGTTTTTTTCCAGGAGTGGTTATAAACTTCCCGATGAGCTGGAGTTGAGGATTGAAGATTTAATTATCAACAACCGTCTGGATGAATTGCGTCCCATTGCTGATGAAGTTGGCAAGGCCTATCGTATTTCTGATGCTATTGGCCGCTATATTGTTTATCTGAAAGATACTTTTCCAAAGGATCTTGATCTTCAGGGAGTGCGGATTGTCCTCGATTGTGCGCATGGGGCAGGTTACAAAGTTGCACCAGCAGTGTTCACCGAACTCGGTGCCGAAGTGATTGCCATTGGCGTAGATCCTAACGGCATGAATATCAATGATGGCTGCGGTTCCATGCATCCGGAAGTGATGGCCGAAAAAGTTTGTGAATACCGGGCCGATCTGGGCATTGCTCTGGATGGTGATGCTGACCGGGTCATCTTTGTCGATGAGAATGGTATCGAGGTTGATGGTGACCATATTATGGCCCTTTGTGGTACTGAGTTGATTAAAGCAGGCAAGTTGAAGAAAAAAACGGTTGTGGCAACAGTGATGAGCAACATGGGGCTTGAGATTGCGATGAAAAAGGTCGGCGGCAAAGTGATTCGAACCGCAGTTGGGGATCGCTATGTTGTTGAAGAAATGCTCAAGGGTGGTTATAACCTTGGTGGTGAACAATCGGGACATATGATTTTCCACGATCATAATACCACTGGTGATGGGATACTTTCGGCTTTACAGGTTCTGTCGATTATCCAGCGGAGTGGTAAAAAACTCTCCGAACTAGCCCGGGTTATGACTTCGCTGCCCCAGATCCTGGTCAATGTCAGGGTCCGTGAAAAAGCTGATTTGAAAGAGATTGCTCCAATCAAGGAAATCATGGCTGAGGTTGAATCTGAACTTGGGGATAAGGGTCGGATTCTCGTCCGTTATTCCGGGACTGAGCCATTGTTGCGGGTGATGATTGAAGGGGAAAATCAAAGCCGGATTGAGACCTTGGCTAATCAGGTTGCTGAGGTGGTACGGAAACATCTCGGAGCTTGATACGGGGTTACTATTAACCATAAATGAGGAGTAAATAAATTGGCAAAACTGAGTGTCAATGTTGATCATATTGCAACAATCCGCCAGGCTAGAGGGGTTTCAGAGCCAGATCCTGTTGCAGCTGCAGTGCTGGCTGAACTTGCTGGAGCCGATGGTATCACGATCCATTTGCGGGAAGACCGTCGCCACATTCAGGATCGGGATGTTACAATTTTACGGCAAACAATCAAAACCCGCATGAATCTGGAAATGGCACTGACTGATGAAATGGTCGATATTGCGCTGAAAACTATTCCGGACATTGTCACACTGGTTCCAGAAGGGCGTCATGAATTGACCACTGAAGGGGGCTTGGATGTTATTTTACTGCAAAATACGCTGAAGCAGAAGGTTGCTTTGCTGCAGCAGGCAGGGATTATTGTCAGCCTTTTTATTGAACCAAATATTGCACAGATCAAAGCCAGTCACAAAGTTGGTGCTGACGCTATAGAAATTCATACCGGGATGTACTGTGATGCGCGGATCGCAGGGGCACAACGTGAACAGTTGGGGCGGATCGAGTTGGCAATCAGTGCTGCTCGTAAACTTGGTCTTAGGATCAATGCCGGGCATGGCCTCGATTATCGTAACATTGGACCTGTGCTTGCCCTTCCGGGGATTGAAGAGTTTAACATTGGTCACAGTATTGTTTCACGTGCGTCTCTGGTAGGAATGGAACGTGCCGTGCGCGAAATGTTGGAATTAGTGAAGGGGTAGATTTTGGCAATCATCGGGATAGGGACCGATTTGGTTTGCAGCGAGCGGTTTCGAAAGTTCCTCGATCCGGGCAGCAAAGTGTTAGAACGGATTTTCAGTACTGAAGAGCGGCGCTATTCACTGCAAAAACGTGATCCGGTGCCACATCTGGCTGCCCGTTTTGCTGCCAAGGAAGCTTTTTTAAAAGCTTTGGGAACCGGCTTGCGAGATGGTTTGACCTGGCAGCAGGTTTGTGTGGTGCTTGACTCCCTTGGTTGTCCTTCTCTTGAAATTACTGGTCGGGCAG
>JAGGWI010000156.1 GCA_021157505.1 Desulfuromusa sp.
ATGAAAAATATAAATTATCTCCTCTTTGATCTCGATGGCACTCTGGTTGATTCGGTTCCCGATCTCACCACCTCCCTCAACCTGCTTCGTGCTGAATTAAATTGTCCACCACTACCGGAAAACCAGGTTTGTGACATGGTTGGCGATGGTGTCAGTATCCTGGTTAAACGGGCTCTGGGAGAAGACCTCTATCAATCTGCCTACACCGACAGGTTTATGCAACTGTACAGCGAACATCTGCTTGACCACACCCGCTGCTATCCGGGGATTGAGGAACTCCTGGCCAGACATCCGGCGGACAAAATGGCCATCGTCACCAACAAACCGTATCAACTGACCTTGAAGCTGCTCGAAGGTCTGAACCTGATCAATAGTTTCAAGATAATCGTTGGTGGAGATAGCTATGCAGAAAAGAAACCCCATCCACTACCAGTGGTCAAAGCATTGGAAGGTCTGTCTGCTGATCCAGAACAGGCCGTGATGATTGGCGATCACCACACTGATCTCTATGCCGGGCGTGGAGCTGGAGCTGCAACCTGTTTCTGTGCCTATGGAATGGGACACGCAGATGGCCTGACAACCGATTTTTATGCTGAACAACCGACCGATCTGCTGCAGCTATTCCCGGGGGCTTCTTTTGACTGAGAAGGGTCTCACCTCCCGCGAAATTGCTTTTTTCTTTTTTCCACTGATACTCAACATTCAGCTCATGAGTATTTCCCATACCATCATCAATGGAGCTCTGGCCAGACTTGATGATTACATCACCGCCCTGGCCGGTATGTCAGTGGCACTGGTGGTACACCTTTTTATCGCTTCCCCATCGTACCAGAATCACACCATTACCATTGCTATGGTTCGCGGACGAAAATCGATGGTCGGGGTGCTGATATTTATTGGCCTGGTTGCTATTTATGTTGCTGTTATGTTGTCTTTAATCGCTTTTACCCCGCTGGGTGATTTTGTCCTGATCAAACTCCTCGGAACCCCTGTTGAAGTTGCTGCAGAGGCAAAGAAAGCCCTGTATATATTGGCTTTCCTGCCGTTTTTTACCGGTATCCGTGGCTTCTGTCAGGGATTGATCATCCGTGCCAGAAAAACCAGTTTGGTTTCATTGGCCACCGGTGTCAGAGTTGCGGCGCTGTTTGTATTTCTCACGGTTGGGCACCAGTGGTTTTACGGCGCCCAATTTGGGGCTTTTGCTCTGGTCAGCTGTGTCGTGACCGAAACACTGGTCATTTCCTGGCTGGCGTGGAAAACCGGACTGCCACAGAATCAGGGAGAAACAGAAAAATCGACTCGGGAGATTTTACGCTACTCATTCCCGTTGGCCTATTCGTCCTGCCTGCAACAGACGATTCCATTGCTGATCAGTTCAATCATCGGTCGACTCCATGATGGTGCCCTGGCTCTGGCAGCTTTCGGGGTACTCCGGGGATTTTTATTCCTGCTGGCCGGTCCAATGCGCAACCTGCAACAAGCTTATCTGACCCTGGTCAAAACGATGGCAGACTATCGCACCTTGTTCCGCTTCGGTTTCATTATCTCCATCTCTCTGGGCTTTCTTATTTTGTTGACCGCAGGGCCATTGAATCCATTTATTCTTGGCCAACTACTCGGAATCGAAACAGGTCTGCGCCACTATCTGCAATGGCCATTGGCAGCCTGTTCAGTTTTCCCATTTTTATATGGACTGACCAACCTTCTGCGCGGCTGGTTTGCCGGAGCAGACCAAACCGGACAACTGGGGCGGTCAACCCTCCTGAAAAGTGTATTTCTCCTGATTCTCTGGTGGCCACTGGTTGCTTGGCAGCCCCCTGTTTCAGGAATCGCCATCGCTATCGGCTTGTTACTGGCGGCGGAAATGCTAGAATCATTTTATCTTTATTATCAACGTCAACAGCAATCAGAAAAAATTCGCCATGCAGCACCGCTTTGAGGAAAACAGAAAGATTAAATTTTCGATTCTTCTTCATAATGGAAAGAAACCATGATTATAATTAAAACGAGAGAAGAGATAGACAAAATGCGCCGAGCGGGGGCTTTGGCTGCACAGCTCTTGGTTCATATTGAACCTTTTGTAAAAGAGGGTATTTCGACCCTTGAGATCAATAACCTCTGTGCAGAATTCACCCGCAAACACAGCGCTATTTCTGCTCCCTTGAATTATCACGGCTTCCCAAAAAGTATCTGTACCTCAATTAATAATGTCGTCTGTCACGGGATTCCAGCGGCAAAAGATATCCTTAAAAACGGGGACATTGTCAATGTCGATGTGACTGTCATCCTGGACGGTTATCACGGGGACACATCCCGCACTTTTATGATCGGTCAGGTTGATGAAAAAGTTAAAAGTCTTGTCAGTCGAACAGAAAAGGCCATGTACCGAGGAATTGCCGCTGTCAAGCCGGGAAAATATTTATATGAAGTGGGCAAAGCAATTGAAAAATATATAGGCAAATTTGGTTATTCTATTGTCCATAGTTACGGAGGGCACGGAATTGGGAAAGATTTTCACGAAGAACCGCACGTTCTCCATCATTTCAGCCAGAATAATAAAATACGTCTTCAGGAAGGGATGATTTTCACCGTTGAACCGATGATCAATATGGGTCGCACGGCTGAAGTAGAAACCTCCACAACCGATGGCTGGACAGTTACCACTGCCGATG
>JAGGWI010000057.1 GCA_021157505.1 Desulfuromusa sp.
AATTTTATACTTTCTTTTATTGGAAGGATTTACCAGCTTCATGTCTTCGCGGTATCTATCCCAAGATGTATCTACCTGACCTGTAGGTGCTTTTCCATCTAAAATCATAATAAGCCCCTTATTTCACAATACGAGCGAGAAGTAATAATGGAATAGCGATATATGCCAGTCCGTAACCGATAGCCACTAATTTACCGATAAAAGTCACTTTGTCCTGACTTGTCCCGGTGCTCCAACCAAGGGTCTGTACCCAGCTGGAAAGTCCATGAAAAATATGCAGAGTTAAAGCGATCATCGCAACAATGTAGACAATGACGATGAAAGCATTATGGAAACTTGCTGTAACCATGGTGAAAACATCGGGACGCATAGCCGCATCAAGAGCAATATTGTGAGCTGATATGTCAGGATTGGTAATCTGCACCGTAAAATGGAGCAAATGGTAGAGCAAGAAAGCCAGAATGATCAGACCGGTAAAAACCATGGTTTTGGCCGAAAAGGTCGTGACCAAAGTTTTTTGAACGGCATAGCTGTCCGGCGTAGCAGCACGGTTTTCAAGGTAAAGTTGCACCCCGAAAGTGATGTGAACCGCAAACAGACCCAGCATGATCAGGCGGAAAACCCAAACCAGTGGACCCAGTGCATGCAGGTGCTCAGCGTAGGCATTAATACCATCGGGACCTGCAAATACCGACAAGTTGCCAATAAGATGGACAGAAATAAAACCCACCAGACAAAGTCCGGTCGCTGCCATCAGAATCTTTCGTCCTACAGTACTTTTAAACAGATTCATAGTTAATATCCCTCGAGAATGTGAACTGATTGTCAATCAGGATTGATCTCCTGAACTCAATCACCAATATCTGCCCAAGTTATTCCGACCCAGCCCTTCTCACCTCTTGAAACTGAGCCTCATCATATTGTCCATCTTCAACATCAAAATAAAACTGTGTCCCTGAAATAGAGTCATCCAAGCTCACAGTAAAATACAAATCGTATACTGTATACTAAATATTGGTACAAAATTAAACAAAAAAACCACAAATAAACAAATTCTAATCACCGGAAGGCCCCAGCAACCATAACGGTCTACACCTACAAAAATGACCGGAAAAGTCATACCTTTCCGGTCATCGGTCATCCGTTATTTTAAAGTGCGGATCTTTTCCAAACTCTGTTGCAAAATTTCTCGCTTTTTTTCGGCCGCAGCCAGCTTGCCGCGATCTTTCTCCAAGACCTGAGCTGGGGCATTGGCGACAAATTTCTTATTGGACAATTTCTTTTCAAAGAAACCAACATCCTTCTGAACTTTTTCAATCTCTTTCTGCAGCCGCGCCTCTTCTTCTGCGATGTTGATAAGATCAGCTAATGGGATCAAAACTTCGACCTCACCGGCAACCTGTGTTGAAGCCTGTTTAGGACGTTCAACAGCAACACCGACCTGCAGATCTTCAACTCGCGCCAAGGAATGGATATACGCTTGACCCGTCACAATGGATTGTACGACTGACTCAGTTTTACAATCGAGAACGACTTTAATCTTTTTCCCCGGCGGCACATCGAGTTCACCACGAACATTACGAATGGCCCGGATAACGTCCATGACCAGGTCCATATCGGCAACAACAGCTTCATCAGTCGCAACCATAGCCGCCGTCGGATAAGCAGCCTGCATGATAGAATCAAACGGGCGGGTACCAGGAAGAGCATGCCAGATCTCTTCGGTCACGAATGGCAGAATCGGATGTAACATCCGCAACAAACCTTCCAGTACCGAGAACAGAACAATCTGGGTAGACTTGCAAGCGTCGGCATCTTCGCCGTACAGATTGGCCTTACTTAACTCAATATACCAATCACAGAACTCATGCCAGGTAAATGAGTAGAGGATATTAGCAGCATCGTTAAATTTATAGTTTGTCAGCGCCCGGTTCACTTCTTCTGCAGCGAATGCGTAACGACTTAAAATCCACTGATCGGCTTGCGACAACGACAATTCAGACAAATTACTATCAGAAGGTTCAAAGTTCTCCAGATTCATCAGCGCAAAACGGCTGGCATTCCAGAGTTTGTTGACGAAGTTCCG
Organism: Desulfuromusa sp.; assembly: GCA_021157505.1. Lineage (GTDB taxonomy): Bacteria > Desulfobacterota > Desulfuromonadia > Desulfuromonadales > Geopsychrobacteraceae > Desulfuromusa. Next base: position 2,087 of record JAGGWI010000057.1, read on the forward strand.
ATAACCACCAATCCGCTCGGTGGATAATCTAATATCACGCCCCATGGCGGCAAAAGCACAAAGAGTGTAGCGAAAGGCATCGGCGCCATATTCGTCGACAATGGTCAACGGATCGATCACGTTGCCCTTGCTCTTGCTCATTTTTTGCCCCTGGGCATCACGGACCAGAGCATGGATATAGACTTCCTTGAAAGGAACCTCCCCCATGAATTTGATCCCCATCATCATCATCCGTGCGACCCAGAAAAAGAGGATGTCAAAACCGGTGACCAGACAACTGGTCGGATAGAATTTCTGCAGTGTTTCTGTCTTTTCCGGCCAGCCCATGGTTGAAAATGGCCATAGGGCAGAGGAAAACCAGGTGTCGAGAACATCGGTCTCCTGCCGAAGGTTGTGACTGCCACAATGTTTACAAACAGAGACATCCTCACGGGAAACGGTTATTTCATCACAGTCATTACAGAACCAGGCCGGGATCCGGTGTCCCCACCAGATCTGCCGACTGACACACCAATCCTGAATGTTATTCATCCACTCGTAATAGGTCTTTTCCCACTGCTGGGGTACAATTTTAGTCCGACCCGTATCTACCGCCTTGATTGCTTCTGCAGCAAGGGACTTGACCGCAACATACCACTGCTTACTCATGTAGGGTTCAATGATTGTTCTACAGCGATAACATTCACCAACGGCATTGGTATAAGCGTCAACTTTCTCCAGTAAGCCCTGTGCTTGCAGATCGGCAACAACCTTTGTTCTGGCAGCATTGCGTTCCATTCCTACATAGGAGCCACCGTTTTCGTTAATCATCCCCGACTCATCGAGAACATTGATAAATTCGAGATCGTGTCGTTTGCCGATTTCAAAATCGTTAAAATCGTGTGCCGGGGTAATCTTAACCGCACCACTGCCAAACTCCATATCGACATATTCATCGGCAATAATCGGAATTTCTCGATCCATCAGAGGTAGCAGAACATTCTTGCCAATCAGCTCCTGATAACGCTCATCCTCAGGATGAACTGCAACAGCGGTATCACCCAACATAGTTTCTGGCCGGGTGGTCGCAACGGTCAGATAGCGATCAGTCCCCTGAACCGGATAACGTAAATGCCAGAGGCTGCCCTGTTTATCCTCATGCTCAACTTCAAGATCTGACAGGGCAGTGTGACAACGGGGACACCAGTTAATCAGGCGATTGTCCCGGTAAATCAACCCGTCATCATAAAGGCTCACGAAAACTTCACGAACGGCTGTTGACAACCCCTCATCCATGGTGAAACGTTCCCGCTGCCAGTCACAGGAAGCACCAAGCCGCTTCAACTGGTTGATGATCTGGCCACCAGATTCTTCGCGCCACTTCCAGACCCGCTCAACAAAAGCGTCTCGACCTAATTCGTGTCGATCTCGATTTTCTGCAGCAAGTTGTTTTTCAACAACATTCTGGGTTGCGATTCCAGCATGATCAGTCCCTGGCATCCAGAGAACTTCGTAACCCGACATCCGCTTCCAGCGACAGAGAATATCCTGCAAAGTATTATTCAGTGCGTGGCCCATATGGAGAACACCGGTCACATTAGGTGGGGGAATAACGATTGAATAATGGGGTTTGGGGGAATTTTCGTTGGCGTGAAAATCGCCACGCTGTTCCCAGGTATCAAACCATTTTTTTTCAACCTGTTCCGGTTCGTAACCTTTAGGGAGTTCTGTCTTCATTTCGGGCAAATCCTTGCTTCAAATATGTAGTTATCGGATTAATTTATGATCCACTCGCAAAAACAAATAAGATGGCTAAGCAAAAATTTCGTCCCACAAGGCGTAGTGGTTTTTCGAGGGTGAAGGCATACATACTGTATGTCGAGGTCTCGAAAAAACGCTGCAACGCCGTGGGTCGGACTTTTTGCGACGCCATTTTATCTGGGCAGAAACAATAAAGGGGGGCAGCAAGGAAGTCAAGATTTCCCTGCTGCCCCCCTTTAAGAGAAGCATCTACATTTATATGGTAGGGCTAATCAGGCACCCTCTTTAATTTTACGGATTTCTTCACCGATCATGACTTCAGCCAGATCAGGGACAACTTCCCAAGCAATTTTTTCAATCATTTCAGCTGCCATTTTTTCAATCATCGATCCAGCTACTTTGGTCACAACTTCCTTCAACTCATCTTCGGACAATTCACGTAACTGCTGCTCAACCTGTTCGGTTGCAGAACCTTCAGCTCCGGTGGTCTCAAAACTGACTGCAGCGACTTCAGCAGTCATGTCAACGGTACCAGCCGTAACCGTAGCTACGTCAGTATCATCTTCTATAGTCTCATCCAAATAAAAAGTCTCATCCGCATCATCTATTGATACTGGTTCTATATCTTCAGCTAATTCGATCTCTTCTTCAACCAGGTCACTAACGCCATCAAGCGGCTCTGGCTCCACCGCAACAACAGTTTCAGGCTCCATAACCGCAGCCTCATCTACCATTTCTTCCAGCGACTCAGATTCAACTATATCCTCCTCAGAAAGATCGTAAATCTCGCCGTCATCGAAGCTGTCATCGATAATAGCTTCGCCAAGGTCAGAAGTACTTTCAGAACTGTCTGTCGTCTCCTGCCTTAGGGACTCAGGTTCAAGCTGCTCATCTTCTTCCTGCAACTCTATAATGTCTTCATCGTCAGCTGCAAACGCTGAGAGAACTTGCTCATCGGTAGCTGGCTCAATAACATCTTCAGCAAATGAGGTATCCTCATCAGAAGCCACCTCTACCGGTTCTGTCTGCTCTTGGAGATCCTCATCCACAGAATCCATTTCTACTGGTTCTGACTGCTCCGGGAGATCCTCATCAACAGAATCCATTTCTGCCGGTTCTGTCTGCTCCTGGAGATCCTCATCCACAGAATCCATTTCTACTGGTTCTGACTGCTCTTGGAGATCCTCATCCACAGAATCCATTTCTGCCGGTTCTGTCTGCTCCAGGAGATCCTCATCATCAGAATCCATTTCTACTGGTTCTGACTGCTCCAGGAGATCCTCATCCACAGAATCCATTTCTGCCGGTTCTGTCTGCTCCAGGAGATCCTCATCCACAGAATCCATTTCTACTGGTTCTGTCTGCTCCGGGAGATCCTCATCCACAGAATCCACTTCTGCCGGTTCTATCTGCTCCTGCAGATCCTCATCATCAGAATCCACTTCTGCCGGTTCTGTCTGCACCTGCAGATCATCTTCAGCAAAAGAAACCGTATCCCAGATATCGTCCGGGGACTCCTCGTCAACTTCCGCAGCAGGTGTCGCCAAGGCGTCCACAGCGTCGAGACCAAGAGCCACCTCAGTTACAGCTGAGTCGGCACCAATCTCAGAGGTTCCGCTTTGAGTTTCTACCGGAAGTTCCTCAGCCTCTGACGTAACAACACCAGCCATTCTCACCGGTTCAGCCGCGAGAAGTTGAGAAACTTTGTCCAGTAGAGCTTGTGACTCAAATGGTTTAGTTAACCAACCATCGGCACACACCTCACCAGCTTTTATTTCATCAAAATGGTCAAAAGCTCCAGGCAGCAGCAAGACCGAAGTATTGGCGAGACTCGGTTCATTTTTAATCGCTCGACATAACTCAAAACCATCTTTTCCTGGCATTGAGATATCGGCAATAACCAAATCCGGAATTTCCTCCAGCGCTTTAGTGAAAGCATGATCTCCATCATCTGTCACTTCAAGCTGATACTCTTCTGTCGAGAAGATAATACCGACGACTTTCTGAATGGTGATACTATCATCGGCCAACAGCAGTTTTTTCATCATTGATGCCTCCTCGCACCACCAGTACCAGGCTGATTTTGCCAAAAGTCCTGGGTCATTTCTATGGCTAAAATATTGATATCCAAAATATTGTATTCTTCACTTTGATAGATAAACTTGCCAACGGTTCCAAAATCTGCCTCTTGTCCGACCATTGCTGACAGTTCACCTTTTTCTTCGGTAACAATTTTACCAGTCAGATCTGCCGGCAAGGCAACAGTGCCATATTCCGACTCAACCAGCACCTGGTAGCCCTGTGATACTCGCCCCGATTGAGTTCCCGTCCCAACCAGCTGACTTAAATCGAGCAGTGGAACCAGTTGACCAGCAACAACCAGAACCGCTGAAACTGCCCCTGGAAGATGTGGCAACTTATAGGTTTTTGAGTTCTGGAGAATCTTTTTAATTTGCTCCAGTGCAACGGCAAATCCAAACCCTTCAATCCAGAAGAGACCAAAGCGGCTCATACCGGCACAGCAGTAGATCCATAATAGCGTTCTGGTTCGAAAACAATCATGGGTTCATTATGCAAAAGCCGAATCTGCGAGTAAAAGCCCATCGCTGAAACCTTCAAAAGAAAGGGGATTACGCAGGGTTGAAAGTTTTCTGCCACTGATAATTCATCAACTTGATCCACCAGTAAAGCCCAATTCCCTTCTGAACCGCGTAAAATAACAGCAATCTTTTCCTTCAGCTTAACGGTTGAAAAAATATCCAGTTTTAACGTAGGGTCAACAACAGGGATCCATGTTTGCCGGAATTGCAGTGCTGAAATAATCCCCTGGCCAATGTCACTGCGACCGGGGTCAAGAGCATCAGCTATCTGGTCAACAACCTCAACAACATCGGCTAAATCGAGAATAAACCTTATTTCTCCTAGACGAAAAATAAGTTTGCGATTACCGAGCACTATCATAGACCCCCTAAAACTGTTCGAACTCCTTGATTTTTCTAGGAAAGCGCTTCAAAAGCTAACATAGAGATTAGAAACTGTCAAGCTTTTATCAATGAGCTCCAATAAGTTGTTGCACATCAAATACTTTTCCATGGCTGCGGAAGAAAACAGTCCCGATAAAGAGACAGGGCAAAACGATCTGTCATCCCAGCGATAAAATCGGCCACTGAAACCTCCAGACTATCTTCTGCAAAGCGTCGGCCACCATACTTTAGAAAAACATCTTCCCGGTCACAAAAGTAAAGGAACAGTTCATTAAGTAAATGAGAGGCCTTATCAAATTCAGTTTTAACAGATTCTGCCCAGTAAACATGCTCAAAAAGCCAGCTTCTCAAGGCTCGAATTGCTTCATCCATCTCCACTGAAAGAAGGATTTGACAACCATCCGTTGCCATCGATTCAGTGATAATATCTCGTACCATCCTGTCAATTCTGCTAGAATGGCGCAGACCAACCACAGCTGTTATTTCTTTGGGAATATCAGCTGAACCAATAACATGTCCACGAACAGCATCATCAAGATCATGACTGACATAAGCAATAATATCTGCCAATCGGACAATCTGACCTTCCAATGTCTGAGCACGAGATTGTGCATCTGGAGTTAATAACCCACCCTCCCCTTTTGAATGTTTTAAAATACCATCCCGGACTTCATAGGTGAGATTCAACCCTTTACCCCCTTTTTCCAGGATATCAACCACCCTTAAGCTTTGTTTGACATGGTGAAAACCGCCGGGGACCAGTTCATTCAATACCCGTTCTCCGACATGACCAAAAGGGGTATGTCCCAGATCATGGCCTAGAGAAATGGCTTCCGTCAGGTCTTCATTTAAACGCAATGCGCGAGCAATAGTACGAGCAACCTGAGAGACCTCAAGGGTATGAGTTAAACGAGTTCGATAATGATCCCCTTCAGGGGAAAGAAAAACTTGGGTTTTATACTTTAGCCTCCTGAACGCCTTACTGTGTAGAATACGATCACGATCATGCTGAAAAACTGTACGTATAGTACATTTTTTAGATGGAAACTTTCGCCCCCGGCTCTTTGAACTTAAGCAGGCGTTGGATGAAAGTGCTTGCAGTTCAAAACTCTCCAAAGATTTTCTGATATTCATAGATAAACCAATCTTTACAAACAAAAAAATCTGTTTAAAAGTATTCTTTATATAAAGAACTATAACAATAAAGTGAACAATATATGCAATAAAAGAAAATCTCAATGGTGGGATAGACTTTGCTCTTGCTTTGATTTTGATTATGTTCTAAAGATATTTACCCAACAAACAAACTGACAGGAGAAATTCATATGGCAAATATTATGGAAATGGCGGCAGATATTATTGCTGCGCACGCATCAACAACTCCGATGTCCAAAGAAGAACTGATCGCTGAACTGAATGAAGTTCATTCTGCCCTGTCTGCCCTGGAAAGAGGGGAGACCCTGGAAACGGCAGAAGATACTGAAGCAGCTCCTGCTGTCAGCAGGAAAAAAGCCTTTGGTAAAGATAAAATTTACTGCATGATCTGTGGGAAGGGGTTTAAAACTCTCTCTCGTCACCTGAAAACAGCTCATGACATGGCTGCAACAGACTACCGTAAACAGTTTGATATTCCCCGAAGTCAATCACTAGCGTCAAAAAATTACTCAGAAAGCCGTCGAAAAATGGCGATTGATCGTGACCTGGCCGGCAATCTTGCTAAAGCGCGAGCAGCGCGGGCAAAAAAATAGTCCCAGTTACCATAATCAAAAAGGCGGCCTGCAAGGGTCGCCTTTTTGATTAAACATCAGCAGTTATTCCAGATTGAACGGAATCGTTGCTATTTCATTTTCCTTTTCATCCAGGATAACAACCTTCCACTCACCAACCCACTGCGGCAAGACCCGTTTAGATGAATAAGTTCGCCAATTAGAAGATCTGATCGACAAAGGCACTCGCGCTAATTCATTATCCTGATAATACCAGACATGGGTGATCACAGTATCCTCTTGTGCACCAACTATCCGGGTAAAACAATACAACTTACCAAAATCGGCCCGATAGGATTCAATTTGATCGACCGGCATCTGGTTTTCAATTGCTGTGGTAATGACTCCGTCAGCAACCTGCAAATCTGCCGCCTGGGCACAAGAAATACCCATGGCAACAACGACAAACATCCATACGATTAGTTTTTTCAACTTTACGACCCCCTTATACTAGAGATGAGTTCAGGAAGAAAACTTTGTCCTTCTGGCAATGAAATCTGAAAATTATCCGCAACAGTCGCTCCAACATCAGCAAAAGATTGTCTAACACCCAAACTTGCCGGGGTAGAGATCGCTTGAGAAAAAAGCAATAACGGTACATATTCGCGACTGTGGTCCGTTCCCGGGGTTGTCGGATCACAACCATGATCCGCAGTAATCATCAATAAATCGTCAGGAAACATTTTTTCCAACAACTGCGGCAGCCAACTATCAAACTGCTGCAAAGCAGTGGCAAAACCAACACTATCCAAACGGTGTCCATACAGCATATCAAAATCTACCAGGTTGGTCATGATCAAACCCTGATTAATTTCATCCAGACACTGCAAAGTTTTGCTCATACCGTCAAAGTTACCGTTTGTCGGGGATGAAAAGGAGAGACCATCTCCGGCAAAAAGATCTTTAATCTTGCCTATTCCCCAGGTCGGCAAATCCTGTTGCTGCAGAATCTCCAACACTGTTCTTTTAGGTGGTTTGCGGGGGAAATCATGACGCCCGGAGGTACGATAAAAGTTGGCGGCACACGTCCCTTTAAAGGGACGTGCAATAACCCGACAGACATTGTAAGGCAAAAGGATTTTTTCAACTTGTCGACAGATAGAATAGAGTTTATCAGGAGAAATAATATCTTCGTGGGCGGAAATCTGGAATACAGAGTCACTACTTGTATACACAATTGGCCGACCCGTTAGCAGGTGTTCTTCACCTAAGCTACGGAGGATATCGGTTCCACTAGC
>JAGGWI010000010.1 GCA_021157505.1 Desulfuromusa sp.
CTGACATCAAAATAGATAGCTCCCGGAACGTGTCCGTTCAGGTAAGATTCTTCCTCATACCGGCAATCGATAACCCGGAGTTTTTGATCCTTGCTATCGATCCATTCAGCAACCTGAGAAGCCTTCACAAAAACGGCTTCTGCATCCGCCCCAGCAGCTGAAAAATAACTGAGCTTCTCCTTTTTGGAATCCGGTTTATCCCGCCCCTGCTTCTCTGGAATCATCTCCCTGGGGACAATGATACTCTGGTTCGCTCTGCGTAATTCGGGCTGAACTTTGTCTCCGGTCAGAAAAAGTTTCTCATTGCCGTGACAGTTGTCACATTCCCGGTTCTGGGTGGTTATCCGCTGGATATTGTGTGGTGAGCTATATTTCCAGTTGTTGACCCGGTCAAAGCGGGGCAGCAGCTCCTTGCCGTAAAACTCGAAAGTCTCCTTCGCCACCGGAACCCGACGCACAACAATCCATTTTTCTGGTCGTTTCTCGGTTGGATCAGGATTACGACCGATCCGGAATAACTCATCTTCTTCCTCATTCTTGAAGTAAGCCAGATCCTTCTCGTCGAGACCGACATGACAGCTGTAGCAATTCACGTAGGGTTGGGAGTGGCAGACATAACAGGAAACCGTATCCCCATGGATAGCATGCTGCTCGATTTCATCATCCAGCTCATGACAGTCCTGGCAACTGGCCAGCCCGTCAACGTCGTAGCGATCACGATGATCCGATTTTCCGTCACCATGAAGGTCCTGGGTACCGTGGCAATCGACACAAGTCATATCATGTTTGGTGTAATGAATATCCCCGGACCCGCTCGCACCGGTATATTCATTGCCGACACGGCTGCCGTGACAAGCGGTACATTGGTTGATCCAATCCGGGGTTTTGTTGAAATTATGCCCGGAGATAAATCCACCCTGAGCGGAGTTGGGACGGCTGATGTGACATTCACCACAACTGGCATGACAGCTGAAGCAGTGGTTATCCATCCCCATATCCAGTTGCGTCAGCCTTACAGCATTGAGAGTGCCACGCTCGTGAACCATCGGCTTGTAGGTGGCCAGAGTATAATGGAGTGAGGTTTCTGCCAGCTCGGTTTCTTCAGCATGACATTCGCCACAGGCCTCAGTCGCATCGGGAAAGGTCGGGTCGGCCTGTAGATCAATATGGGCAGATTTCATATCGGCAGCCTGATTGTCGCCACCATGGCAGTCGATACAGGCTATCGAGCCGTGAGTCGAATCGAGAAAATCAGGGGCAACCAGAACTTTTTCGTACAGCTCCAACGGAGCTACAGAGCCGCCTCAGCCCTTACCTGCGGTCTCTGTGGAACCCACCTTCTGCGGTATTGTTTTTGCTATAGCCTTTAACTTGTCCACATCAGTGTGACAGTCAACACAGGTTGACGCCAGGGTAATCGATGTTGTTGCCAGCAGACCCGAAAGGATCAGCCCAACGACAATATAAACTCTGTGTTTCATACCAACCTCCTCTGAAAAGAATTTAAAGATGCACTCTGACAGTGGTGTGTGTAAGACAGGTCATTTTTTCTAACCGCCCAGATTGCAAGTAAGCTCTGAAGCGTCTTTTATGGGAGTGACGCCAATATCATCCTTGGTAATCCCGGTAATGTTACAACACACCGAGACAACTTCAAAATCATTACTCAATTCCCCGTCAATTTTTTCTCCGTACTCCCGTAATCCCTTGCAAAAAGCAATATCAATTTTTTTAAAACCAAGTTCCCTGGCAAACACTTTAATTTCTTCAACCCGGTCAGCACTCCCTTCAGTTTCAGCGATGGTTAAAAAAGAAGCCATATCAAAACTGAACCAGATTAAGTAAAGCCTTTACAGAATACCTCTTAATAAACCGTAAAACCAAATATCAAACTATATTTCACAAAGCAAAACTATAGTTTGATGATCTGACATTTTATGACTCTTCATGGTAATCAAATCACACTATTGCTGAGGTTGCGCTATCAAGCATATCAAGCTTTCCGGAAATATCTCTCCGCTGGCAGTACTTGTCGCCGTCGGATTGTCAGGGCTGAAGCTAAACCCTGACCTCAAACTACTGAGTTTTCGTCTTGACCCGTATCGTCCCAACATGACAAAGCTTGTGAAGCCCGACCGTCTCCTAACCGTAAATATTGGCGATAATCCCAAGTATCTGTTATTCTATGCATGTTTATCACATTTATATGTTACGACTTTGTCCAAATCTGCTGACAACTTGCCTTGAATTCATAGAAACATGATTGATGCAGAAGGGATCCACGCAAGAAATTAATCCGTAAGTGCAGATTTTAATGAGCTCCAATAGAATTCATGATGACCAGACAGTCCCACCAAATCCATTGGTTCTCCAAGCGACTTAAATCCGTGGCCTTGTTGCTATCGGTTCTTGTCCTACTGTTAAGCATCCCTCTGTCAACTTTGGCAAAAAATTCCCCCACGATTGAACTGACTCAGGAAGAACGAGCCTGGATCAAGACTCACCCAAATA
>JAGGWI010000093.1 GCA_021157505.1 Desulfuromusa sp.
CTCAGATTATCTTTTCTTTCCTGCCAAAATAATTTTGTTTCCCCGCTCCGGATTGTTGCTGTAGGATTTTGCTTTGTAGATAATTTCCAATCCTAGATCCTGAAACAATCCGCTTAACTGCGTTAAGGTAAAGATCTGTTTATGACCGAAGGGGGCAGATGAATAGAAGTTGGGCAGGAACAGACTCATTTTGCCTGAGCTGAGGCGGTAAAGTTGCTGACTTAATTTATAGGACAAAACGTCGCGTGAAGGGGTATCTAGAAACAGAAATCCCCCCGGTTTTAATAATTTGATCGCCGACTGCAGGGTTTCACGCGGAAAATCGACATGTTCAATGACATCCCACAGTGTGATCAGGTCAAAATTCCGGGGAAAGTTCAGCTGCCAATAATCGTTATCGACCAGCTTGCTGTGTAAATTGATGCCAAACTTTTCCAGGGCATATTCCCTGCGGATGGCACTTGGTTCGATCCCCAGGGCTTCAGCTCCATCAGCCTGTAATAATAGTTGAAATTGCCCCAGCCCCGCTCCGACATCAAGCGCTTTGCGGTTGGAAAGATTGATATATCTCTGAACAAATTCCAGACGTTGGGGGTGGAGGTGGGCACTCTCATCGATCCGGGATTCTATGTAGTTCCGGGATGCGCTGTTGAGATGGGGTGTATTTATGCCCTTTTCTGCCCTGGCATCGAGTCGGTTCAAAAAGTGAAAATCACAATTCTGACATGAGTAAATGATATAGTCAGACAGATCATAAACTGGTTCAGCTGCTATTTTTCCGCAGAGTTTACAGCGCTGGAAATTGTATTCAGATGGATTCATAGATGTTACGATCATCGACAAATATCCAATAAAGTCAAGAGGGAGTATTAGTTATGGGGGAGAACGTTTTAGTTCTTGGAATTACCGGAAATATTGCTTCGGGTAAAAGCACTGTTTCAAAAGAATTGGCTCGCCGGGGAGCGGTGGTGTTGGACGCTGATCAACTGGCTCGTGAAGTGGTGGCGTCGGGATCCTCTGCATTAAAGAAAGTGGTCAAGCTGTTTGGAACAGAAATCCTCCAGAAGGATGGTGATCTTGATCGTGACCGCCTGGGGCAGATGGTCTTTGCTGATGTAAAAGTTCGGGCGATGTTGAATGGCATCATTCATCCGGAAATTGCCAAGAAGTCGATCAAACAATTACAGCAGTTGAGAGAGACAACAGCTGCTCCATTGATTATCTACGAAGCACCACTTTTATTTGAAGTTGGAGCGGAAAACCGTGTGGACAAGGTTTTAGTGGTGAAAATTGACCCGGAAGAACAAATACGTAGGTTGATGGCGCGGGATCGGTTGAGTGAAGCTGATGCACAGCAACGGATGAATTCGCAGATGCAACAGGAGAAAAAAATTATCAGAGCTGATTTTGTGATCGATAACTCAGGGACATTGGTCGAAACGCAAAAGCAGGTTGATGCCCTCTGGGGGGAACTGGTAGATTCAACTTCAAAGGGCACCACTTGAGTTAAAAGTAGAACATGACAGGACTTCTGGTAGTCTGTGAAGTACCACCAACTACGTCCCCAAAGATCTACATTGAGAGGAAGATGGTGTACAAATATTCCTTGGAGATTTTGTGATGAATTATCTTGATATTGTAAGTAATGATGGAATCTATGTGGCACGCTTATTGGTTGCCGTGGTGCTAGGAGGTCTGGTCGGCATAGAACGGCAATCAAGGGGTCGATCCGCTGGATTGCGTACTAATATTTTGGTCTGTCTTGGTTCAGCGGCGATCATCGTTGTGTTCCAGAAGCTCGCAATTGAAATGAATCTGGATGCAGAATCAGCTATCCGTATGGATCCAGCCCGGGCAGCCGCTGGGGTGATCACTGGCATCGGTTTCCTTGGTGCAGGCACTATAGTAAAAAGTAGGGATTTCGTACGCGGTCTGACAACCGCAGCCTCTATCTGGGTTGTGTCTGCATTAGGCGTAACTATAGGGCTGGGTGAATATGTCATTGCCGTTACCCTGACCCTCTTAATCCTGCTGACGCTTTTTGCACTTCACTATATTCCAATCCGTACCGACCACTATTCCTCTTTGTCTCTCGATTGGCATGGGGATCTTACATTGCTAAGTGAAGTGAAGAAGCAACTCATTCAAGATGGAATGCACATCAACAAGTGTGACGTGACTCGCCAGCCGAACACAGGGAAATGTCGTGCAATCTTAAGCGTTCGCTTTCGTAACCAGAATCTCGATGGCATAATGTTCGAGCGCCTCCAGTCCGACATACGTTTAGACGAAATTACTTGGAGTTGATCAGCCATATACTCAAGAAGGTCAGAAACATTTCTAAAAATAAGGGGTCAAAAAATGAGGGGTCAGGTCGAAAGCGCCGGTAAAAGCCGGTAAAGATCGAAGGGTGTAAGTCCCTGTATAGTAAAGGCTAGCGACCAGCTATAGCCCCGAGTCATGCGTCGGCCATTCGTAAGAATGGCGGCGAAGCGTTGACAGGGGGTGTGCAGGCACGGCTACTGAGCTCCGAAATCACCTAATCTGGATTGCCGACCTTGTGACTTGAAGGGGAAGGCTGCACGGTGCGCTGCATTATCGCAAGTGGCGTGCCGAATCCGCGGAGTCAAAGACCCGGCGCATGTATACAAGCTCTTTACACGGAAACCGGGAGATCCCACAAGGTGGCCAATGTTATATCCAACAGTGGTCCGGTCAGAAAAGGCTCTTGGCCGAGTATCTGACACGTACGCCCGTGGGAAGTCGGACGGAGGCGTAATATCGATGAGGCGAACGAACAACGGTGTACAACCACAGATAAATGGCCAAACACCCGCGGAATTCGTGGAGAAAAGGTCTCCGGCCAAGGGGAACTCTGATCAGACGACCGTGACCAGTACTCAGCGACTGGAATCA
>JAGGWI010000038.1 GCA_021157505.1 Desulfuromusa sp.
AATGCTATACAAGCACGCTCAAACCGGCTTCGGATATACCTTAAACAACTTATTTTAGCAACTCCTTAAAGTCAAATCATCCCCCTTCAACCACTCTGGTTCTGCTTCAGACGGAAATGGAATAATTAACCGCTCGAGTTAACGGGCACCAAAGTTACAACCTGGAGCAGCAAATTATGAGGATAGATGTTGCCGATGACAATATTTTTAATGCCGCGCAATATATTTTCATCCTCCGAATATTTTTTACAGTGTCACGATCTCTTCACAATCTCTTCATAAATACCATGCTAAACAGAAACCTTCACTGGATACCGGATAATAAAACAAGGAGATCGCCATAAATTCCGAAAGCTCTACTTACAAAAATGAATTTGCTTATAAATACAACCATGATCATGCTCTATCATACTACTTTAAGCACCAAAAGAGTTGGTCACACCGGCTTTCCAACTGGCGCGAACAAGCTATGGCTCGAAAAGCTATTGACTACATTGACGAGCCAACGACCGTCCTCGATCTCCCCTGCGGAGCGGGACATTTCTGGCCCTTGTTAACAGAAAAAAAAAGATCGCAACATTATTTCCGCTGACAGCAGCATTGATATGATTAAGGTAGCAAGCGAACACTGTTCACAAACAATGCAGTCCAAAATCGAATTGCTGCACACATCGGCCTACAACATAAACCTGGCCGACAATAGCATCGATACGATTTTCAGCCTGCGCTTGCTCCACCATATTGGTGATGCGGAAAAACGCCGTCAAATCTTTAAAGAGTTCTATCATGTAACCCGACAAACCGTACTACTCAGCCTCTGGGTCGATGGCAATTTCAAAGCCCGGCGCCGCCGCAACCGTGACCGGGTTCTGGATTACAAGAAACCAACTCGTTTACACAACCGCTTCCTTTTCAAAAAAGAAGAGCTTGAACAAGAGTTCTACAATGCTGGATTTTCCATCGCCACCCATTACGATTTTTTCCCCGGCTACTCCATGTGGCAGCTCTACGTACTGGAAAAGTAGGATCCACCGCGACGACGTTTGATTCTGACTCTTACACAGACAATTAAAACATTATGGCAACAGTTATCGCCAACCTAAAATTTATACTCAGTCTGACCGCAATTTTGCTGATCAGTCTCTCTTTAATGCGGTCGTTGCTGTTATTGCATAACCGCGAGCTCACGGTAGCAATCCCGGCTAAAGAACTGGTTCGATCTTTTGTCATCGGCTGCCGCTTCGATATGATAATTATCGGAGCCCTGATGCTGGTGCCGATAATGGCTCAGTTTTTTCCACAAAGTCAAATCAACCGCTCACTACCGCTCTACTGGTGTGCCGCGTTTGGCAGCATAGTCATTTTTTTCTCAGTTACCGAACTTGAATTCTATCGTCAGTTTCACACCCGCCTCAACAGCCTCGTTTTTGATTATATAAAAGAAGATCCTAAAACTGTCAGCAGTATGATCTGGAATGGTTGCCCGGTATTGCGCTACATGTTTTTGTGGACAGTCGTCAGCTTGCTGATGACTACCGGCTTTTTTCTGGCCCAGACTCTGACTTTGACTGCCTTTGGCGGAACTTATCCAAGTACCCTCCTTCAACGTCTGCTGTTTTTTCTACCATTATTGTCCCTGGCAGCCATCGCCTGTCGGGGAACCCTACGTTCCGGCCCCCCTTTACGCTGGGGTGATGCCTACCATTCTACCCATCTCTTTGCCAACCATCTCGCCTTAAACGGAATCTATACCATGATCAAGGCGCTGCTTGACGTAAAAAAACAGAAAAGTCGAAAAAAATGGCTCAAGGTTATGCCCAAAGCTGCCGCTCTCAAAAAAACCCGAAACTTACTCCTGCAACCAGGTGACAATTTGATCGAACCGGAAGGTCTGACGCTGAGAAGAGAGCACCAACCGTCAACCACCAATTCTAAACTGAGAAACGTCGTCGTTATCATGATGGAGAGCTTTTCCGCCCAATATATCGGAGCTTCAGGAAAGCAGAGCGGGATAACCCCGGAATTTGACCGCCTGGCCGAAAAAGGGGTACTTTTTAACCATTTCTTCTCCAACGGAACCCATACCCATCAAGGGATTTTCGCCACCCTTGCCGGTTTTCCCAATCTGCCCGGCTTTGAAACCCTGATGCAACAGCCCCAGGGTGCGACCGGTTTTTCCGGAATGGCAGAGCTCCTTAGAAAACGTGATTATCAGAGTCTCTACACCTACAACGGAGATTTTTCCTGGGATAACCAGGAAGGTTTTTTTCGCAACCAGGGAATGACAAAATTTATCGGCCGCTTCGATTATGTCAACCCGGAATTCATCGACCCAACCTGGGGGGTCTCCGATAATGATATGTTCAATAGGGCTCATCAGGAGTTGGGAAATCTTGATCCAGAAAAACCTTTCTTCGCCGTTCTCCAGACCCTCTCCAACCACCTGCCCTTTACCATCCCCGAGCCTTTGCCCATTGCTAAAGTTACAGGTCACGGTTCTCTGGACGGACATTTAACGGCGATGCGCTATGCCGACTGGGCCTTAGGTCAGTTTTTTGTTAAAGCTCAAACATCATCCTATTTCTCCGAGACCTTGTTTGTCCTGCTCGGTGACCACGGTTTCTGCGTCCCCCAACAACTGACCGACATTGAACTGTTACGCTTCCATATCCCCTTGCTCTTGCTGGCTCCCGGACTTCAAGAAGAGTTCGGGAGTAAACGCTCAATCGTCGGCACCCAAGTCGATATAGTACCTACGATAATGGGTCTTTTAGGCAAACCTTTTATCCATAATTGCTGGGGGCGCAACCTCCTGAATGTGGCCACTGATGATCCCGGTTTCGGCATCATCAAACCTTCCGGCAATGACCCCACAGTGGCCATGTTGAACGGCAACCAGATTCTGGTCAAACCGCCGGATGGACACAACCCCCAACTCTACAATTTCAAACTCTATCCCCAGGCCGTTACTGAACTAAACAACAACCAACAAGACACCAGCGAGATGACAACCATGTTGAACGCCTATGTCCAGACCGCAATGGATGCATTGCTGACAAATCGATGCGGGGTTTAAATAACCATGCCGATTATGACACGGGAAAAGATATCGAGTTCTTTTTCCAATGCACTCACATTTAAATGCAACATTACGGCCATAGCTCTGCTTGCGGCCCTCCTGTTGACCTCGGTTTACAATTTCACGTTCTGGCATCAGCTTCTGAACCTGCCGGATATTTCCGTTAGTGGCAACGCCGGTTTTCTGCTGGGAACCAGTATCGTCCTGACCGGGATCTTTTTTACATTTTTTACCCTTTGCAGCTACCCCTATATCTTCAAAATAGTTCTCATTATCACCATTTTTCTGGTTTCAACAATCTCCTATTTCAGCCTAAAATACGGTGTCGTGATCGATTACAATATGATCAGCGATATCCTTGAAACCGACGTCCGGGAAGCCAGTGAACTTATTAGTTTCAGTTTTGCTTTTCATATGCTGATTTTTGCCGGCCTACCGACACTGATCCTCGCGTATACCAGGATCAACTGGAAAAAGCCGTTACGACAAACAGCTACCAACCTGATCACCATCACCGGCACCCTGCTGCTTGTCGGAGCGACAATCTATCTCAACTTCAGCAGCTTCGCCCTGATCGGTCGCCAGCACAGATATTTGAGGATGTATGTCAATCCCACTTATGCCCTCTATTCAGTAGAAAAATATTACCGGATAAATCATGCCGAAGCACAAATGATTGCGCCAATTGCAAAAGATGCAGTTTTAGCTGGGAATAAGAAAACTGGCAAAAGAAAATTATTAGGAATTTTCGTCGTCGGGGAGGCGGCCCGAGCCCGAGAATTCTCTCTCAACGGCTATGAGCGTAACACCAACCCCTCTCTTGCCCGGGAAAACATTGTAAGCTTTACCCAAGCCTACTCAAGCGGCACCTCAACAGCAGAGTCCCTGCCCTGCATGTTTTCTCATCTCACAAGAGAAAAATATTCGGTGAAAAAAGCGGCTCACTATGAAAATGTCCTCGACATCCTGCAACGACTCGGAGTCGACGTTTTATGGCGTGACAATAACTCCAGCTCCAAAGGCGTGGCCACACGAGTACCTTATGAAAAACTCTCGTCGGCATCAGTTCCCGACGCAGAAAACCTGGGTCTGGCCAAGAACGGAGAATATTTTGACGAGGCCCTCCTCTATCACTTGCAAAACTATATCGACCAGAGCGCTCACGATAACATTCTCATTGTCCTCCATCAGAAAGGCAGTCACGGCCCGGCCTACTATAAACGTCACCCAGAAAGTTTTAGTAAATTTACTCCCGAATACCAAGGTAATGCCCCGCAGAACAGTAGCCAAACCGAGCTTCTCAACGCCTACGACAACACCATCCTCTATACTGACTATTTTCTGGAGAAAACCATCGCACTGCTGAAAAAAAATGCCGCTGAATACGACACCTTTCTGTTTTATATGTCCGATCACGGTGAATCACTGGGTGAAAACGGTATCTATCTGCACGGTCTGCCATATTTTATGGCTCCAGATGAACAGAAACACATTGCCGCTATCGTCTGGCTTGCGGACAGCACCTCCCGCAATCACCGTATCGATATGGCAACCTTGT
>JAGGWI010000060.1 GCA_021157505.1 Desulfuromusa sp.
AGCTCATCGGTATAGAAACAGACAATCGGTAGATCGCAGCCAGGGAAGTGCTTTTCCCATGCAGCCATAAAACGTTCCTTGATTTCGACATCCATTACAGTCTCCTTCATACAATAACGTTATGATGTACTTTGCCTGTAGGCCTAAATTATCTGATTGGCATATCAAATATTTACTGCACAGTTCTGTCTAGTCAATAATTGAGGTGGAAAAATGAAAACGGTAGCTGTAAAAAAAAATAGAGGAATCAGCAGAAATCAATGGCTGGCTAAAGCTCTTGAAGTCCTTGAACTGAAGGGTTTTGAGGCGGTTAAAACAGTGAAGACTGGAGCAAGAACTCAATCCAGCCTGCTGTTGATTTTTTGGGTGACAATTTATGCTCCGCAGCACTTTTTGTACTTCTTTCCACTACCACAAGGACAGGGATCGTTACGACCGATTTTTGTAACACTGATCGGCTGAGACTTAATCATTTGCCCCTCAGTGAACTGCCATTTTTTTCTCCTCCGTTTGAATTGACCACGTTCATGGTGGCTGCGGATTCCTTCCGTGTCACGAAAGCGGGCGATGAACTCCACCTCACCCTCTTCATCGGCTGAACCACCAGCGGTTGTTCCGAGGATCTCCAGACCGTGCCATTCAGACTTCTCAGCCCATGATTTGGTCCCTTTGTGATCGTAATTCTCCCGATAATCAGGGTGGGTCGTGGCATAAAGAAAATCAACATCGACCTTTACGTGGGCAGAATATCGCGCCCGCATCAATTGTTCCGCTGTTTCAGCATGTTTCTTTCCGGTAATAATCGGTTCACAGCAGGCACTATAATCCTTGCCACTGTCACAGGGACAGTTGTTCATTATCATTCTCCTTTATTGATCAAACTTAAAATTAACAAGGACGTTTATCCCGCAGATCAAAGGTCAAAAGACTCGACATCAGGGGGGCTGAAACTCTCATCAATGTGGCAACACCTCATTAATGGCATCCAGAATCATATCAACTTCATCACGCTGAATCACCAACGGTGGAGCAAAGCGGACAATATTCTCGTGGGTGTCTTTAGCCAGGATGCCGTGCCCTTTCAGTTTATTGCAATAGGCACGGGCTCCACCTACTTCAGGATGAAACTCAATCGCCAGCATCAAACCACGTCCCCGGACTTCTTTAATGTGAGGGTGGGATATTTTTTCCAATTCATTGAGAAAATACTTCCCTTGCTGGTAGGAATTTTCAATCATTTTCTCGTCAAATAAAACTTGCAACGCAGCCCGAGCCACAGCACATGCCAGGGGATTGCCGCCAAAAGTACTACCATGCTCACCCGGCTGGAGAACATTCATCACTTCGGTATTCGACAACACCGCAGAAACTGGATAAAAACCACCCGATAGGGCCTTGCCAATAATGGTTAAATCGGCCTCAATACCCTCGTATTCTTCTGCCAACATTTTTCCGGTTCGTCCCAGACCAGTTTGAATCTCGTCCAGAATCAGAGCAATATTGTGGCGATCACAGATTTCACGAGCTTTTTTCAGATAGCCTTCGGGTGGAATTATCACTCCAGCTTCACCCTGAATCGGTTCGACCAGAAAAGCAACCGTGTTAGCGGTAATCGCTGCTTCCAGGGCTGCTGCGTCACCAAAGGGGATACACTTGAATCCTGGGGTGAAGGGGCCAAAACCTGCTCTGGCATTCTCATCGGTACTGAAACTAACAATACTGATGGTTCGTCCATGGAAGTTATTAGCACAGACAATGATCTCCGCCTGATCTTTTGGAACCCCCTTAACCGTATAACCCCATTTACGGACGATTTTAATCGCGGTTTCCACCGCTTCGGCACCACTGTTCATCGGCAGAACCTTATGCGAATTAGTCAATTCACAGAGATCTTTATAGAAGGGGCCAAGCTGGTCATTACGAAAAGCACGCGAAGTTAAGGTCAGTTTTTCTGCCTGAGTGACCATCGCCTGCATAATCTTAGGATGGCAGTGACCCTGGTTTACTGCCGAGTAAGCAGCCAGACAATCGAGATACTTGTTGCCATCGACATCCCAGACCCAGACCCCTTTACCCCGTGACAGAACGACATCCAGTGGCTTGTAATTATGGGCACCAAATTGATCCTCCAGGCCGATAAATTCACCTTGTTTCATCACCTGACTCCTATTCTTGGCAATTATAATATGGGATTTGATTTCAGAAATACGTCATACCACAGAAGGAGGGTTATTCGTCTTTTATTTTTCTAAAGTGATGGGATTCAGTTGACCAACTTAAATTGTAGACCTTCACTGGGTTGATTTTCCAGCAAGTCCAATGTCTCTTGAGCCGAAATAGCTTCGCTATAGAGATAACCCTGCACTTCATTGCAACCCAGATTACGTAAATAATCGAGCTGATAAAGGTTTTCAACCCCGGAACCAATCACATTCAGCTTCAAACCTTTTGCCATCATTGCAATACCATCAGCGATACAGGTCTGTTTTTGCCCTTCCTCAATTTCCCGGACAAAAGAGCGATCAATCTTTAAAGAATTAACCGGAAAGTTTTGCAGATAGCTGAGGGACGAATGACCTCGACCAAAGCCATCAATGGTTACAGATACTCCAAAAGCACTTAATACTCTGAGTTTTTTCACCAGCTCCTGTTCGCCCTTATGCAGGCCATGCTCAGTGATTTCAATTTCAAAGAGATCAGATTGAAGCTTGAATTCCTGCAACGTACGGATAAAACTATCGGCAAAATCAGTCTGTTGAAGCTGTACCGGAGATACATTCAGTGAAACCCTGATCCGAGGCAAACCCTGTTTCTGCCAGCGGACAACTTCTTCACAGACCCGGCGTAAGACCCAAGCCCCAATAGGAACCATCAGTTTTGATGACTCTGCCACCGCAATAAAATCTTCCGGGTAGAGAAGTCCCCGTTCTGGATGCTGCCAGCGCAATAACGCCTCCATCCCAACAATGATATGGCTGGAAGGATTGACTTTTGGCTGAAAAAAAACCTGAAACTGATTTTTTTCTAACGCCGAGTGCATATCCTGATCCAACGACAGAAAATTGGAATGACTGCTCATGGTATCGGCGTAAAAACAATAATTATCCTTTCCGGTTGCTTTAACATGATACATGGCAGTATCAGCGCTATGCAGCAAGGCTTCTCCAGTTGTTCCTGCATCCGGATACATTGCAATGCCCAGACTCAAGCTTAAATAGAGTTCATGATCATTGATACTGAAAGGTTGTCGCACCGCTTTGAGGATTTTTTCGGCGACTGCAGCAACACTCTCCTTGTTGGGGATATTGGGCAACAGCAGGCAAAATTCATCCCCACCAAATCGAGCCAGAGTATCTTCTGCACGAAGACAACTGAGAATACGCTCCGAAACCTGTTGCAAAACCAGATCCCCCATCACATGCCCAAGAGTATCATTGATCAGTTTAAAGCGATCCAGATCCATAAACAGCATCGCAAATTTTTGCCCGGTCCTCTTTGTATGGGCAAACGTCTGGCTCATCCTGTCATCAAACAAAATACGATTCGGGAGCTGGGTCAACAGGTCATGATAGGCCTGATGGCTGATATGCTCCTCTGAAGTTTTACGTTCTGAAATATCTCTGGCGCTGCCCAAAGTACCGACAAATTCTTTTTTGCCGGCCTCTTTTTCCCGATACCTCCCAACAGCATTCAGCTCAACAATCAACTCGGAATTGTCAAAAGACTCGACTCGATCACTTGATTGATTGACCAATAGACGGATCTCGATACTCCGGGTTGCCCGATCTCCAGCGCGCTGTTCACTGAAAAAATTATGTATTTCAGCCGCGTTATGGGGATGAATGATAGAAGAGAAATGGCGGCCAAGTAATTCGTGACGTTTATAGCCAAGGAGCTCCTCCACGACATCGTTCACATAGGTAAAAATGCCTTGGCTATCGAGCATGTAAATAAAATCGGGAGAGTTATTGACGATAAACCGATGCAACTGCTCTGACTCATCTAGCGAGTGTTCAGTTTGTAGCAGCTGTTTTTCCCGTCGACAATGTGCAATACCTCGCCTGACCGTTGTCAGTAACTCCTCGGGGTTGTACGGTTTCCTGATAAAATCGTACGCCCCAAGCCGCAGCGCATTTTTTATAGAAGTAAAAGATGTGTCACCACTGACAATAATCGTTTCCAGATCGAGTTTTGCCTGACGGACAAATTCAAGCACCTCAAAACCATCAATCCCCGGCATCTGCAAATCCAGCAGCAACAGTTGATAATCCGCACCCTGCAATTTTGTAATAGCCTCACGACCACTTTTTGCCAACTCAACCTGATAGCCGTTGATTTTCAACAAAGCTTGCAAACTGAACAACAAAGACGGCTGATCATCAACAATCAAAATATGTGATTGCCCGATTTTCTCAGCTGTTACAATATTTTCAGAATTTTTACTTTGCACGAATACTCCTGGAATCTACCGGACGATCATCGCCACAAGGAAGCTGCAGATGGAAGCTGGTTCCAGATTCTGCTGAACTATGGTAACTGATCCAGCCACCAAGATCGTCCACCATCCCTTTGACGATACTCAGGCCAACACCAGCGTGGCCGGCTCCTTTGGAACTTACAACAGGTTTAAACAGCTTTTCCTGCAATTCTGAGGCTATTCCGGAACCATTATCCTGGACAATAATTTCAACGTGCCTGCCTCTATCAGCAGAATAACCGTCACGGGTAACTATTTGTATCAGGCCACCTTCATCAACAGCTTCAGCGGCATTTTTAAGCAGATTAATCAGAATTTGTTTAACCAGAACAGGGTTAGTGACCACTTTATCCAGAGTGCTTTGCAGGTCAAACTTGGGAATAATTTTCCGCGGTTTAAATTCCACATCATTTAAAGTATCAGCGATATCTCGCACCAGTTGATGCAAATCAATACTGTGTTCCGGGAATTCTGGGATTTCCTGCTGGTTGAGGTAATAGTTAACAATATCGTCGATTCGTTGCACTTCATTTTTAATCGACTCCGTTAATTTCTGGCTCTCGTTATCTACCAGCAAATGGTTCAACACCCCGGCATAGTTGCCAATAATAGTCAGTGGGTTGCTGACCTCATGACTGACACGGCGGAGCAAGTTACTACCATCATTAAAATGTTCCTGAGCTTCCACCGACACCTTCACGATAGCAGCACCAAGCACCTGACTGAACATTTTCATCTGCAGTGATTGCAACCGATCTAAACCCACGACTGAATCAACCCCAAGAACCACAACTCCCAGCCCGCGCCCCTCAAAGTGTAAAGGCTGGCAACTCATACCGCAGCCTTTACAGAGCCGGAGGAGCAAATGATCAGTCACGGTCAGTGGCTGTTTCGGCTGAAAGGAATCATCCGGGACACCACTGCGTAACGTCGCAGAAACCAAACTAACTTCAGCCTCCAGCGAAATCTTCAGTTCACCGATCAGTCTCGGTTGTCCTGCCGTCGAAATTCCCATTAGCTGGAGATTCTTTTGATCAAGCAAAAAGAAAATTGCCTCACTTGCCGAGCTGTTCTCCAGATAGAGATTTCGCGCAATCCCGACCAACTCTTTTAGATCTTTACCACCACCCAAACGGGTACGAGCCGCCTCTTGATCTGCCAGCATAAAGGACAATTCAGTCAAACGATCCAGAGCCGCAGCCATCTCTTCTTGCAGTTTTTCAGAATTATCTAAAAAAGTACCGAAGGTGGGATAAAGTCCACTAGCCCAATCGAATAAATAGTCAATCTCGCTTTTACTGAAGTCGAATAAACGTTCTGCCAGAGCTTCAGTTTCAACCGTTAACCGTTGTGAGTCCTGACAAAACTGCTGAACCAGACGAGAGATTTTCAGCAACACCCCACTCTGCTCAATCTGCACAATATCAGCATGTAGAAAACGAACGGCATCAGCTAGAAATGAATCAAGCTGCCATTGTTCAATCAACTTATCGGCAATTTCCAGGTGGTTAATCTTATAATTAGCCTCTTCCAGGTGGCATTGAATTGCACTGCTCCAGGGATTGACATCCAGATCAACGTAATTGCTCCCCTCACGGATAAACAATGCATGGATACCAAGATTCAACAGTAATCCGCTCAGTTGTGCCTCCTCAATATGAGGATAATTGACCGAAGGAGCTAAACAGCGAGCAACCAAACCGGAAATCTGCGAGGAGAACCAAAGGCCATACTGAAAAGATAATTCTTTGGGAGTAAAGTTGTGGCGAACAACCTGTCTGGCGGATCGCAGAGCGATCCCAGTTATCATCGGGATCCCCAACTGCTGGATAGCCGATGAGACGGGTTCGAGTGGGTCCAGCGGCTTGGAGCTGGTTTTACTGGCGGCCAGAATTATTTTTGCCGAAAGGGCAGCATCCTGAAGAATAATATCAGCTAAAAGCTGAGCATCACTCCCGCCAAGACAGGCCTCAATTAAATCGGCCAGAATCTGTGGCATGCAAAGCACATCTGCAATATCCTGCGCAGAAAATATTTTTCCAGATGCTTCCATAGCCCTCGTCAACCCCCCTCAGCCAACAGTCTCACCCCCATGAGAACAATTGATTTTGTTCCAAATGTGTCAGTTTAATACGCCATTATCGTCCAGATCTACTATTTCATCAAGTAGATTATTGACAAAACCTCTTAATAATCAATAAGTTAGACAATGTTAAATATTTTTCCCGCTAATAAACATCTCCTAAAAATAAAAACTACCAGAAAATAGTTTTTCTAATCCAAACTTATTAACATACTAATAACAAAAGAAATAATTATCCGTCATCAGGCAGGTAACAACTGAAACATTGGCAATTTTCGGCTGTAAACAATTATCAATAAATTTGACCATATTTCATAACTATTTAATTTTACTTAGTTTTATTTTAATTTAAAGTAAGTGATTATTATTTGACAACCACGTCAATTTTCCATAAACTTAACTGAGTAAAAAAATACTCAACTCAAGAGGATTAAGTATGGAACAACCCACACCAGAGAAAATTGAACAAATTATTGACGCGATACAGGACTTCGGTAAAGAGAGTCTGGAGGAAATCCTACACAAACTTATTGAAGGGGTGCAAGTGCTTACGGACGGGGGACATTGTCGCATCTATCTGGAAGACTTGACCATGGGGGCTATCACTTGTGTTGCAGGAACTGACGGAGAGACTCTTCACATCCAGAACAATTTCTCTCCGATCAACAATAATCATTTTCTGATTTCACGAGTTTACCAGCAAAAACAAGAACTTGCTATCAGTGATTTAACACAATATCCGCAAGACATACCGCTCATCACAGGAAACCGCAAAGCTGGGGCCAGCTATCTGTTGCCAATCACTCAACTGGGTCGCTCAATCGGGGTCCTCTGCCTTGATCGGGAAAAATCGAGCCAGTTTCCTCCGGAAGAACGGTTACACCGCATCCGCAAACTACTGGTCGAAGCTGCCCCAATGCTGAATCGAGCCCGCAAGTACCACCAGCAATTACTTCTGGCTCGCCGTGTTGATGAAGCAAAAAAACGCGAGGCAGCACTCTTTATGGTGAAATCTGCGGCTCAGCTGGTCGATCAGGTCGCTCTGGCTTCCGTTCTGATTCCGATTCCATCCACAGCTGATGGCGAGCGTACCCTGCAGATTCTTGCTTCTTATTCTAAAGAAAGGGAGGCGAGAAAACTGTACGAAGAAGAGAGATTAATCAACCTGACTCCAGGAGAATCCCTACTCTCCCGCTTCATCGACCGCGCTGGAGTTATTGTTGATGACAGCCTGTTGGCACCACTTTATATCTCTGATCTTGCGGCAGAAACCCTGCAAAAACCGTATCTGACCAAAGAACTGGGGCTAAAATCTCTCTATATGGTTCCACGCTACGACAAACGCACCCGACGGGTCATCTGCCTGGTTAATTATTACACCAAAGAACGCCATCAGTTTAGTCCCTTTGAACGAGACCTTCTTGATGCTCATGCCGAAATGGCGCAGCGGGTGGTACAGGAAATTGGCGATGAGCACCTGGAGGTTCAGATTCTTTCAGAGATCGGAGACCTACTGCAACAATCACACGACAACCTGAAACCATTTTTACACCATGTCCTTTCCAAAGCGACCCAGCTGATTGGTGCCGATACCGGCAGTATCGCGATGATCCGTGAACACGAAGGGGAACGCTGGCTACTGGTTGAGGATAATCAAGGCAACCTGATTGGAGCAAAAAACCGGGATTGGCTGAAGAAACATATCCCTCCCATCCGCGTAGGTGCCGAGGAACTCCCTCCCGAGGAAAGGAGCTTGTCAGGGTTGGCAGCCACAACCGCAAAAGCAGAAATCTTGGTGGATAGTCTCGACCCAGAGAACAATAATGGTTTCTACCAGCCGGTCACCAAAGCAATCCGCAGTGAGATTGCGGTGCCAATTATTTATGACAGCGAGGTTCTGGCCGTCATCTGTCTGGACAGTCTGCGCCCACATTATTTCACCAATGAGCACCGACGGATTCTGTTGATTATCGAACGAATGATCGGTC
This sequence comes from Desulfuromusa sp., assembly GCA_021157505.1. Classification (GTDB taxonomy): domain Bacteria; phylum Desulfobacterota; class Desulfuromonadia; order Desulfuromonadales; family Geopsychrobacteraceae; genus Desulfuromusa. Next base: position 8,549 of record JAGGWI010000060.1, read on the forward strand.
ACCACCTGGCTAATCTGCAAAAAATTGAACAGTTAACCAGTGAAATTGATCGATTAGGACAGGATGTTGACTACAAAGACCCAAATATTACTTCGTACCGATTGGGCAACATCATTGGTAACTCGCCCAAAGCTCAAGGAATTATTGATACCATTCAAACCATCAGTCCGCCACTCTGCCAACGCATTGTCCAGTGGAAAAAACAAAAAATTCCGGATCAGGGAGAATTCCTCGGATTGCCATCGATTCTGATAACCGGAGAAACCGGAGCAGGAAAAGAATTTTTGTTCAACAATCTGTTTACCCAACTCAATCAGATATATCGAAAGCGACTGCCATCTCAAGGAACCCTGCCACTGAAGAAAACCAACATTGCCGCATACAGTGGTGAACTGACGTATTCAGAGTTATTCGGACATAAACGGGGTGCCTTTACCGGGGCACACAGTGACCGGCGTGGTATTTTTGAAGAAGCCCACGGTGGCGTGGTTTTTCTCGATGAAATCGGTGATGCCGATCCAAAAACTCAGGTTCAGCTCCTGCGCTTTCTGGACAGTGGTGAATTCATCCGGTTAGGAGAGAATATCACCAGACATTCTCAGGTTCTTCTGGTTGCCGGAACCAACCGCGACTTGCGCCAGTTAATTGCCGCAGGGTCATTTCGTGAAGACCTCTACCACCGGCTATCAGAGCTGATCATTGAAGTCCCCTCACTGAATCAACGGCGTGAAGACATCCCCGACCTTGCAGTCCACTTTCTTGGGCGTTTATTTCAAGCCTATCGTCAACCGGAACAGAGTTCAGATGAAGCTCCAAGTCTCACGACAGAAGCGAAAAATCTTCTCAAGAGACATCATTTCACAGGGAATATCAGAGAGTTGCGTAGCATTCTCCTTCGGGCTATGTTATTTCGCCAGAGCAAAACAATCCATGCCAATGAAATTGAAAGGGCAATGCAACCACAAGCCAGTAGCAATATTAATAAGTCAGAAGCAGGCCAGGCAGCCCTTGCTGCACAACTGGCAGAAAATATACTGAGAAATATTTTAGCCGGGCAGCACGATTTCTGGGAAGCAGTCTATCACCCCTATGCAAAGCAGGAATTAACCCGTGAAGTGGTCATAAAGCTGGTTGAAAAAGGACGCGCAGAAGGGGCGACCACCATGCCGAAGCTGGCACGACTGTTGTGTGCCTGCGATCCAGCAGATGGTTCAGATGAAGAGAAGAAAAGCTTTTACCGTTTCAAAAACTTTCTCTATAAAACGGTGCGAATCAATTGAGAAACCGGGGACAGCATTATGGGGACATGGTCGCAGTTACGTGTCCCCATAATGCGATAGAACCAGACGAGTTTACGACAAACCTGAATTTTGAAACTGTTGATCAATAATCTGCCGATCCTCCTCCGACCAGGGACCGACAACCACCAGCTTCATCCCCTTCTCACAGAATAGTTCTCCCGCAACTTGCTGCAGGCATTCCGGGGTTAAAGATTCCAGTTCCCTGCGATCCTGCTCCAGAGTCCGGATATAATCAGCTTGCAAACCCCAGCCATAACGAACCGCCATTGCCTCACTTTGATCCCGCGAAAATTCGAGATCAAAGTGATAACTTTTCACCACCGCAGCCAATTCATCCGCGGGTATCAGCTGCTCACGCAGTTCAGCCAGGACTTTAAGTAATTCAGTCATGGCTGGTAATAAGTTTTCCGGGGCAACCGACAGATCAATAGCCATATAACCGGTATCATCCAGCAGTGAACAATTTGCCTCAACTGAATAGGTCAACCCCAACTCTTCACGCAACCGCAAAGAGAGCCGAGCACCACCACCCGAGGATAAAATCCGCCGCAGCAATCGCACCGCCAGAGTTCGCTCATCCTGACGACCCGGCAACCGAAAAGCCAACTGCAAACCAATCTGCGAATCTGAATCCTGAACCCAGACAGTCTCCACCTTATCTGTCAATGTGTCTGCAACGGGTAAAATTGGAAGAGGCTCGCCTGGGGACCAGTCGCCAAATTCCTGTTCTACCAACTCTCTAAAATTGTTTCTTTCCACCGGACCACAAGCACAAATCACCAGATTCTGGGGTATGTACCAGGAGCGATAATAACTTTCCAGGGTGGAGAGATCAATTCCTCGCAGTGTTTCAGGCGAACCAATCAGTGACTCTCCCAAAGGATGTTCTGGCCAGAGCAAACCAACCATCAGATTATCATGATTGACCTGGACACCATCCTCGTTGAAATCCTCCCGTGCCTCTTCAAGAATGATGCGTCGTTCTGTATCAATCTCATTGAATTTAGGGCGCCGTAACATGGAAGCAAATAGTGCCACCCCCGGAGCCAGATAATCGGGGTGGAGGCGTGAATGGAAACAGGTTATTTCTGCATCGGTCGAGGCGTTAACCGACCCACCAATGGCTTCAAAAGCACGCTCCAGATCAAGACTCGTCGCATATTCAGCCGTACCGCGAAAAATCATATGTTCCAGAAAATGAGAGATTCCTGACAGCTCAACCGGCTCACAACGTCCACCGACGGCCATAGAACAAACCAACTCAGTGGAATGGAGGTGAGGCATAGGAACGGTAACCAGACGGACACCGTTGCTTAGTTGATCGACAAAATATTCAGACATAGTTAAAACCTGAGAAGGGACCATCAATACCTGATAGTCCCTCCACTCCATCCATTTTTAAGGGAATGTTCATCCCTGCAACAGTTTTGCCGCCTCTTTAGCATGATAGGTAATGATCAAATCGGCTCCGGCACGCTTCATCCCCAGCAGGGTTTCCATCATCACCCGATCACCGTCGATCCAGCCCTTTTCGGCAGCAGCTTTGACCATACTGTATTCGCCCGAAACATTGTAGGCCACCAGGGGTAGATCAAAATTATCCTTCAGTTCCCGCAACACATCCAGATAGGCCAATGCTGGCTTGACCATCAGAAAATCGGCCGCCTCGGAAACATCCTGGTTGGCTTCGCGGAGGGCTTCAAGACGGTTGGCCGGATCCATCTGGTAGCTGCGGCGATCCCCAAACTCCGGGGTACTCTCGGCTGCCTCGCGAAATGGGCCATAATAGCCACTGGCATATTTGACCGCGTAACTCATCACCGGGATATGTTCAAAGCCATTCTCATCCAGGATATCCCGGATTGCTGCGATGCGACCATCCATCATATCTGAGGGAGCAACGATATCGGCACCCGCTTGAGCATGCGAGAGAGCCTCCGCAGCCAGCAGTTCCAGAGTCGAGTCATTATCGACATCACCATCCTTGATAATTCCACAGTGGCCATGGTCGGTGTATTCACACATACAGACATCGGTGATAACTGTCAGCTCTGGAACCTCTTTTTTGATGGCACGGACAGTGTTCTGAATAATTCCAGTGGCACAATAAGCATCACTGCCCACTGCATCCTTTGTTTCCGGGATACCAAAAAGGACCACCGCTGGAATCCCAAGGGCATGAACCTCTTTGGCTTCAACGACAATATTTTCAATCGATTGCTGGTAGATTCCCGGCATCGAACTGATCTCTTTTTTGATATTTTCACCGAATGCGCTGAACATTGGGTAAATCAGATCGTCGACACGCAGATGGGTTTCACGCACCATGCGGCGGATATTCTCATTGCGGCGTAAACGGCGGGGACGATAACTGGGAAAATACATAAAAAGCTCCTGTTTATAAAACCGGGCGAACACACAGGTTCGCCCCTACAATTTATTTCGAATAATATTCGACCATCGCTGCGACCAACGCATCCAGCGTCCATTGTTCCGGTTCCAGCGTAACTTCAAAGCCATGCTTGCGAATCGTCTCTGAAGTCTGCGGTCCAATGGAAAAAAACTTGGTTTCCCCCTGCAGCTTCTGTAGATCATCACCCAGCATGGTGTATAGATTGTCGAAAGTTGAGGAGGAACTGAAGCAGACAGCATCAATATCACCAACAGAGAGTAATTTACGAAGCTTTGGCTCACTCCCTTCCGGCAATATTGTGCGATAAGCAACCGGTGCAATCACCTCTGCTCCGGCAGCCTGCAAACTGTCAATAATCAGTGGTCGGGCAATTTCTGCTCGCGGATAGAGAATTCGTTTCCCCTTAGCCCCTACTTTCAACAGTTCCGCAACCACCCCCTCAGCACGATGATCGGCAGGAATCAAATCAGGTCGAATACAATTCTGTTCCAGCGCTTTTGCCGTTTTTGGACCAACAGCAACAACGAAAATATCAGTCAGAGTACCAATATACTGATTGGTTTCCAACATCCGTTCAAAGAGTGCCTCAACACCATTGACCGATGTGAGAATCAAGATATCAAACTCATCCAGATCTCGCAGCACAAAATCCAGCGCCGCATAGCTTTCGGGAGGAACAATTTCAATCGTAGGAATACAGATTGCTTCACCACCCTGTTGTTCAAGCAGTGATACAAAATCGGCTGCTTGAGTCTGTGGGCGAGTCACTAGAAACCGTTTACCTGCCAGGGGCAATCGTTCAGACACGATCAACCCTCATCAGTATTAAAAGTATCGCAGCCATAGACCTCGTTAAGAATTTCAGCGGCACCTTGAGTCAGCAACTTTTTTGCCAGAGCCACCCCGGTTTCAACCGCCTGATCAACATGACAGGTCATGGTTTCCTTCAACATTTTCTGACCAAGAACATCGGAGACCAGCCCGGTCAATTCCAAGTGATCACCACTCACGGTTCCAAACGCCGCAATGGGTACTTGACAACCTCCTTCGAGGGTTGCCAACACTGCCCGTTCAGCTGTGACCGCATAGGAAGTTGGCAAATGGTTAAAAAAATCGATCAGGTCATTGGTCACATCATCGTCAAGGCGGCTTTCCAGACCTAAAGCTCCCTGGCCAATTGCTGGAAGGCAGAATTTCGGATCGAAGTATTCACCAATCTGCTCCGAAAAACCAAGCCGGTGCATTCCGGCAGCTGCCAGAATAACAGCATCGAGGTTATCTTCTTTAAGCTTGGCAATCCGGGTCTGAACATTGCCACGAATATCGACCATCTCCAGATCGGGACGCAAATTCAGCAACTGAGCTTTGCGCCGCAATGAAGAGGTACCGATTCTCCCCTGCTGACGGATTTCGGAGAAACTTTTGTACCCTGGCTTTAAAACAGCAATATCGCGGGGATCTTCCCGTTCGGTGATACAGCGCAATCCGGTCCCTTCGGGGAAGAAAGTAGGAACATCTTTCATCGAATGGACCGCGACATCAACTTCGTTACGCAGCATCGCTTCCTGGATCTCCTTGACGAACAGTCCCTTCCCCCCGACCATTGCCAGCGGCACGTCGAGAATCTTGTCCCCCTGGGTTTTGATTTTAGTCAGTGTAACCTCAAGATCGGGATAACGTTTTTCCAGCTCATCTTTAACCCAGTTTGCTTGCCAAAGGGCTAAAGCACTGGCGCGGGTACCGATTTTTAAGGTGCGAGTAGACATAAAGTCTCCTAGTCTGATTTATCAAGGTTAGGGTTAGGGTTAGGGTTCTGCTCAACCGGATCGGGCAGATCGAACAAGGTACGAACGGCATCAATATAAAGGTTGCCGTCACCACCATTGTTGGTCTGTTTCAAAACATGGGTTGGATGATGCAGAATTTTATTCACAATAGCACAAGTCATCGATTCAATAGCGGCGCGCTCTTTGTCGTTCAGTTTATTCAGATGGGACAGAGTCTTTGCCATTTCGGCCTGGCGAACCTGCTCCAGTTGCCGGCGAAGAGCAACAATTGTCGGTTTCACTTCGAGGCTCGACAGCCAGTTTTGAAACTGACCCACTTCCTTATTGATAATAAGTTCGGCCTTAGCTGCTTCCTTCTGCCGCCCCTTCAAATTTGCTTGAACGACACCCTGCAAATCATCGACATCATAGAGATAGATACTGTCCAGTTTATTTGCGGCAGGATCAATATCACGTGGCACGGCAATATCAATCAGGAACATCGGTTTATAGCGCCGCTCTTTACAGACTTCTTTGAGTTTTTTTGCACTGAGGATATAGTCCGAAGCGCCGGTTGAGGAGAGGACAATATCAACCCGGTGTAACTGTTCACGAAAATTATCAAAGCTGACAGCAACCCCACCAAAGGCCTCAGCAAGTTTTTCTGCCCGGCTGAAGGTTCGATTGGTCACCAGAACCTTGGAAACACCATTGTTGACAAAATGTTTAGCCGCCAGCTCGCACATCTCACCGGCACCGATCAACATCACCGTTTTGTTTTCGAGAGAATCAAAAATCTTCCGGGCAAGTTCAACCGCAGCAAAGGAGACCGAGACAGCACTGCTGGCAATAGCGGTTTCGGTACGCACCCGCTTTGCCACCGAGAAAGCCTTGTGCAGGAAACGGTTCAGAATCAAGCCAACAGTTTTGTATTCGCAGGCATAACCGTAGGCAGTCTTGATCTGACCGAGAATCTGGGGCTCACCGATAATCATCGAGTCAAGGCTGGCAGCAACCCGCAGAACATGCTGAATCGCCCCTTCCCCTTCAAAATCGTAGAGATGATCCTGCAATACTTCCAGCTTCAGATTATGAAAATCGGCGAGAAACTGTTTCATTTCAATGATCGCAGCATCGGGCTGACGACTGATTGCGTAGAGTTCAACCCGGTTACAGGTCGAAACAATCACCACCTCAGAAATTGAGGGAAGTCCCAATATCTGCTGCAGGGGTGCTTCCATCGCCGTAGGGGGGAAAGCAACTTTTTCGCGTATTTCGATTGGGGCTGTTTTATGACTCAACCCCACGATAACGATATTCATATAATAATTCGCTCGTCAGGCTTTCATCAAAGAGTCGCAAAGGCCTCAAAGGTATGATAACCGCCAAGTAGCAGACTCACCCCGAGGAAGGTAAACAACAGGAACATAAACGCAATAATTGAAAAAATCGCCGCTCGGCGTCCACGCCAACCGATGGTTAAGCGGCCATGTAATAAAGCCGCATACAGAAACCAGGTTATCAATGCCCAGGTTTCCTTGGGGTCCCAGCGCCAGTAAGATCCCCATGCGGTATTGGCCCAAAAAGCACCGCTGATAATCCCTAAAGTCATCAACGGAAAACCAACACTTAAACAGGTGTAATTGACTTTATCCAGAACATCCAGAGATGGAAGCAGCTGATAGATTCCGGTAAAGCGTTTGCTTTTAAGCATCCGGTTTTGAATCAGGTACATCACTCCAGCTCCAAAAGAAAGTGCAAAGGCAGCATTCCCCAAAAAAGCAAAGGTAATATGGACAGGGAAGAGCCAACTTTTCAGAAGCGGATTAAGGGGAACAACAATATCCGGGCTAAAAGCACTGCCAACCATCAATAAAAAAGTAAACGGGGCGACAAAAGCCCCCATAACTGACAGATGAAAGCGCAGATCCAGCAGCAGAAAGAGGAGAACCAGGCACCAGGCAAAAAAGGATAAAGATTCATGCAGACTGGTCACCGGAGTGGCCCCGGCAGCAGAATGGCGAACCGCAAAGCAGCTGGCATGCACCACCACCCCAACCAGTAACGCCCAGCGACCTATACGACCTGCTTGTGGCTGTTTACGGACCATAGCAAGCAGATAAAGAATGCTGGAGACCAGATAAATCAAGGTTGTAATGCTGAATAACAGGTTTATCGTTCCCATGACATCCCTTCTGGCAGTGCAGTTTGCATTTTTATGAATACTATTATACTAAACCCTACCAAACTTATTGATTGTATTTTTCACAATCATTTCAGTCAACTATTTTCATTTTTTTCATCAACAACGGCCGAAAAGTTCTGCCTCGACCAGTTCACATAACAGGTGTCCTGCAAACTGGGCCAGCTCCAATTGCTGTGGAGTAGAACTTGTAGCCAGATTGAGGCAGATATCGATATCATCACTCTGGAGTGGATCCTTCAGGCAATCGTAAGAGATTAAAGCAACCGCTTGTTCATTCTCAACAACTTCATCACGTAAGTTCATTAATGACACCGCCGTCGAGCCGTCATTGAGGAGAAGAAGAAGATGCTGAGGGGAGTTTAAAGCGCGATAATGACGCACCAAATGTTGCTCAAACTGCCCGGCTGCCGACATCCGACTATTCAAGACAGGGTCACTGCCAAGACATATCGCCGGCAGAACTGGTCGGTCAAAGTTAAGTCTGAACGCAAACTGGCTAGCCAATTGCTGTGCGATCAACTGCAACGAGCCATTCCCGGCAATCAACAGATGGCCCCCTTCGGTAAACAGGGTGCCGAGCTGTTTAGCCAGCTGGATTAATTCATTATTCTGTTCACGACAAAATTTTTCAAGCAATTCAACCGTCTGACGACAGGTCGCAGCTATTCGTTGATCCATTTTTATCTCCATAAAACACTGGAAGGGTAAAGTCCTGTGTCCTCCAACTTAAGATATGATATGAAGCCATATCACTACTGTCAAGTAAGACCAGATAAACCGATTACAACTTGATTTTCCCAAAATTTTCTATATATTTGAAACTTGATATGTCTAAACGTATCTATATTACAGATTCTACTCATAAATAAGAAAAAGGAGAAACTGATGGCTAGCGACAAAGTTTTCGAATTCACCGATGCACAGTTTGATGCTGACGTTCTAAAATCTGATATCCCGGTTGTGGTTGACTTCTGGGCAACCTGGTGTGCTCCCTGTAAGGCGATTGCACCGATACTTGATAAGCTTGCTGACGAGTATGATGGCCGGATCAAGATTGGTAAAGTTAATGTCGATGAAAACCCTGCGACACCTGGTCAATATGGTGTGCGTGGCATTCCAACCATGATTCTATTCAAAGATGGAGAAATTGTTGATCAACTGGTTGGTGCTGTACCAAAAAAACAAGTGGAAGCCTTGCTACAAAAAGCACTGTAACCCTCACAACCAAACAGGCTCCATCAGGAGCCTGTTTGGTTGTTAATCTTTCATCTCATCCAACTTGGAAACGATTCTTGCCTTATCCTTATGCGAGATCTTTTGCCCGGCCATCTCTGTCAATAGCTGTTGTTTCCCCTCAAGAGCTTGTTGTTTCTGTTCATTCGCTTGTTTTATAATTTTCCGTGAATCATACCGCCAGTCCCGTTTCTCATCGTGTATCAGCTTCACTGCCTGGTGATGCTGCGTTACTAATTGTTCAGCACGCGGCGACAGACTCTCAAGCCAATCTTTCCGTTGCTTCTGTTCATGCGCAGCACTACTCACTGTTCTCTGAAAATCAGCATCAGACCCGGATGAAACTTTCTGCTCGGGGACATAATTCAGGTTATCGGGATCTTTTTCCTGGACTGTCCTGGTCCGCCCGAGACATTCAGCAGGAAGTGATTGCAAGTTATCGGTCAGATGCAATTGCCCCTGATTATCGCGACAGGAATAGATTTCAGCTTGTGCCGTTACACCTGAAAAAACCATAACTAACAGAATAGATAAAATTCTTTGCATAATTCCTCCTTCAAACTGAACGCTAACACTCTTGATCCGCCACCTGCCCACAGATCCAGGTTAAAAATTTCTCCGGCTGTCAAGCAAGATAGTTACCGGCCCATCATTAACCAGATCAACTGCCATATCTGCCCGGAACTGGCCGGTCTGAACCCTGACTCCCTGTTGCTTCAGCTGATCAACAAAATATTCGCAGAGCGGCTCTGCCAGCTCCGGAGCTGCTGCCGCTGAGAACCCCGGTCGCCGACCTTTGCGACAATCTGCCAGCAAAGTAAACTGCGAAACAACCAGCACCTCACCAGCACAATCGAGAACTGAAAGGTTCATTTTCTCTGAATCATCCTCAAAAATTCTCAGACCAGCCGTTTTTTCTGCCAGATATTCCGCCGATTTTTTGTCATCACCAACTTCAACACCCAACAGAACCAACAACCCTGAATCAATAGCGGCAATCCGTATACCATTGACAACCACCCCCGCACGGCTAACCCGTTGAATGACTGCCCGCATTTCAGCCTTCCTCCAGCCATTGCTCCAGTAACCTGCCGATATCTGCCGACCGGGATAACTGTGCATCAAGATAGGCACATTCCGGCACGGCTGACTCTCCCGCTCCCACCAGAACCGTTTTCATCCCAAACTGTTTAGCTGTGTGCAAATTTTGTAACTGATCCTCCACCATAATACACTGATCACCGGATAGTGCCAATTCCTCTAATACCCGCCGATAAGGATCAGGATTTGGCTTGGGTTGATAATCGGCAATCCGGATATCAAAAATATCAACAAATAAACCATCCAGGCCAAGGGCCGTCACCACACGATCAACATGGCAACGCGACCCATTGGTGAACACATAGCTCGGCAACCTGAGATTAGTCAGTGTTTGCTGCAGCTCAATGTCAAGAGAGAGTCGACTTGCAACATCAACCGCATGCACATAATCAAGGTAGTCCTCGGGATCAATTCCATGATGACGTATCAACCCTTGCAAAGTCGCCCCATAATCTTCCCAATAACGCCGCCGTAAGCCATCCACAGCGGCCGAATCGATGGCGACAACCTCCTCCATATAGCGATTGATGCGGACATCAATTAAGGAGAAGAGATCTTTTTCCAGCGGATAGAGGGTATTATCCAGATCAAATAGCACCGCTTTCATATAGACATCTCTCTATGTTTATTCAGCCAGCTGATGATATTTTGTGAAGGTCTCATTTTGGATCAAATTCCCCATTAAAAACTTCCACAGCAGGGCCAGTCATCATCACCGGTCCATCTTCCAACCATTCCAGTTCCAGGTCACCACCACGCAGATGATTGATGATTTTTCGTTCGCTGCGTCCAGTTAACACTCCAGCAACTACAACCGCGGAGGCTCCGGTACCACAGGCAAATGTTTCACCAGACCCCCTCTCCCAGGTCCGCTGAATCACCTCGGTTGGACTGACAATCTGAACAAACTCAATATTAACACGATCAGGAAACCAGGCATGAGTTTCAATCTGCGGACCAATTTCAGCGACCGGAAACGCTTTGACATCGGCAACAAAAATAACCGCATGGGGATTTCCCATCGAAACACAGGTCATCTCAAGCTGTCGGTTATTAATCTCTATCGGGATCGCAACCGCCCTTTCCGTTGCGGGACCAGAGATGGGAATCTCGCCCCGGGTCAAGCGCGGTTTACCCATATTGACCTGAACCTGCGTCACCAAGCCAGAAGGGTCAGCGAACATCACCAGTGGTAAAATACCGGCGGCAGTCTCCACCGTTATTTCCAGACGATCAACCAGACCATGATCGTAAGCATATTTGGCAACACAACGGATCCCATTACCACACATCGCCCCCTCGCTGCCATCGAGGTTAAACATCTGCATCCGAACATCGGCAACCGCAGATGGCAGAATCAGGATCAGTCCGTCCGCACCGATACCAAAACGGCGCTGACTGACCTGTTGAGCTAATTTGGCCGGATCAGCAACGTTCTCTTCAAAACCATTTATATAGACATAGTCATTTCCTGCCCCATGCATTTTGGTAAATTTCATTGTTCCTCCCGACCAGCGGTTGTTGTATATTCACTCACAGCCACTATAGTTCAGCCGAAGTTCTGGGCTCAACTCTTTCGTCCCGTACTTACATCTTTCTGCTCGAGATATTGGTAATACAGTTATGTTACAGATCATTCAAATAGATGCCAGTGAGATGGATAATTTTTCTTATCTGATCTATTGCCCGGAAACCCTCCAGGGAGCAGCGGTTGACCCATCGATGCGACCAGAGTTGATACTGGAGAAAGCAGCTATACTTGGGGTGAAATTGAGGTTACTGCTCAACACCCACGGTCATCAGGACCATACTGCGGGCAATGAGTTAATTCTTGAATCTACCGGTGCCAAGCTGGCTGCACATCCGGATGATCTGCCGAATTCCGATATTCCATTGACAGAAGGTTCAAAACTTGAATTGGGGAATGGTATAATCGAGGTCATCCACACTCCGGGGCATACTCCAGGATCTGTTATTTTTAAAATCGACAAGCAGATCATCACCGGTGACACTCTATTCGTCGGCCGCTGTGGTCGTGCTGATTTACCGGGCAGCGATGTTGTTGCCCTCTATGAAAGTCTGCAACGGCTTAAAAAACTACCGGGGGAAACCAGAATTTATCCTGGTCATGATTACGGTCCAACAGTGACATCAACAATCGGCTGGGAATTGGAAAATAATGACTATTTCAAATGCCCGAACCTTCAAAGCTTTACCAAGCTACGCTTGGAAACCTGACCGTTCCCTCTTTTTTAATTTTTCAGGAGCAATCCCGCAAATTGACAACCCGCGTTCCCGCCAAGCGGTCATTCCATCCGCGCCGTTCAGAATTGGACAGGACCATTAAATAGCCGAGTCCCGCAGACAGCAATTGCAGTAACCCGCCAACACTACGTAAAAAAGCCTGAGAAAAAAGCAAAGGCTCCCCTTCGGTTGTTTCGACCCGCAATCCGGTCAACATCTTTCCCGGGGTCTGCCCTACCAGAAAGTGAAACAGGGTAAAATACCCAAAAGCCAGGAAAAAAAGGACCAAAAAATAAGGGATAGAAAGATTAATCAAGGTTTCCAAAGATGGCAGCAACCGGGATTTTCCCGTGGACATAGCCGCTTCCGCAGCCACAACAAAACTCATCCCGACAACTATCAGTAGAAGCAAATCACATAAGAAAGCTTTGACACATGATAATAATGATGGGGGGGAAATAGTGCCCGCAGCAGGCAGGTCATCACCAACAACTGGGGTTTCAATACTCGTATCTGCCACAGCAAAAGGTACGGTCGTTGCAACGATGGCTTCACTCGCAGCAACAACCGAATTGGATTGTTCCGTTGGCTCGGGGGGAGATAAAGGGAGCTCATCCGGTTCAGAGATGTCACTTTCAGACAACTCATACACAATTGAAGCGTCACCTTCTTCCAAGAACGAATCAACAGACTCTCTATCTGCGACAAAAAGGGAGGATTGTCCTTTTAAATTATTCAGACTATCTTCCGGAGCCCCCACAACAGGTGCAGACTCCGGTAAGTCAAAAGGGCGTTGGGGGTCCTCCTCAGACCCTGAATCCTCAGGTTCACCTGTTAAGTCCTCAGGTTCACTCGATAAATCCTCAGGTTCACTTGCTAAATCATCAGATTCACTTGTGAAATCCAGTCCTTCATCACCTAAAGAGAGATCATCTTCGGTTGCAGAAACGCCTGTTTCAGCCTCCGGATCAAAGCCAAAATCATCTTCAAGATCAGCCTCACCACCCAGAAGATCAAAAGAAACATCATCAGAACCAGCCTCAATCTCAGCCTCCATCTCAGCCTCAGCCGGCCCCTTTGGCCCCTCAATCGTTTCTTCGATATCCTCATCCTCTGGAGCCTCTTCAAACAACTCATCAAAAGAGAGATCATCATCCTCAGCACTGTCCCCCATAAAATCAAAACCGAAGTCATCACCATCGGTTCCAGCAGCTGTTGCCCCATCATCCGCAGCACTCACAGCTGTGGCGGCCACAGCTGCTCCGGTAGCAACTGATACAGCAGCATCCGCAGCCACACTGTCAAATTCATCTTCCTCAGTGACCCCGCTCGAACTCATCTGGCCAGGAAACAAAACACTCTTGATTCCAAATTTCTGCTTGAATTCTACCAAATCTTTACCACATTTTTTACAGCTGTCGAGATGGTCAAAACTGTTGTAGCCACACTTGGGACATCTCATGATTTTTCCTTTCTTTTATACCCGGTTATTCAACCATGCTGATCTGAAGCCAAATCTCCATAAAGATATTGTAAAATAGTCATTATCGCAAGCCCTGCTGTTTCAGTACGCAAAATCCTGGGACCAAGACTCACCGCTTGATAACCCTCAGCTCTGGCTTGATCTGCCTCTTGTTGACTGACACCGCCCTCGGGGCCAACCAATACCGCGATCCGTTGTGGTGGCAATTGAGGCAACACCTCCCGCAGAGGGATCGTGCTCTCCTCCCAGAGTAACAGTTTCAAATCAGCCTTAACTGTCGATAAAACGTGGGGCAGTGAAGTGCCTGTCAATAACTGGGGCAGGTAGTACTGTCTGCTCTGTCTGGCCGCTTCCTGAATAATTTTTTGCCACCGTTCCAGCCGCTTCTGTTTTCGATCAGACTTTAACAGCCCGACACTCCGCTCCATCGGTGTCAGATAAAACTGATTGACACCAAGTTCGGTCCCTTTTTGCAGAATCAACTCCAGCTTATCACCCTTTGGCAACCCCTGGATTAAAGTTAAAGAACAGGGTGGCGGAGGATAATTAACCACCTCCAGAAGCTCAACTTCTGAATTTTCTCTTAGAACCGATATGGCCAACTGACCGACACCGTTAAACAGCTCGATTTTATCTCCCGGCTGTAAGCGCAATACGGTTTGTAAATGCCTTTTTAACTCTTTTGGTAAACAGATAATATCTCTGCTACACAATTTTGGTTCTGGTAAATAGAAACAACGCATTTAGATTACCGCTGTAATACCAAGCAGACCCATTCACCCTGATAACGGCTTGGAAAGAACTTTAAAGGGAGATCAGCAAAACCATCACGAACCAATAATTCTTTTTCCTGCAAAATTCCGGACAAGACCAGCCACCCTCCCGGACACAAATGATCCATAAAAGCGTGCCGGAGGCGGATATTTTCTTCTGCCAGAATATTCGCAACAATCAACTCAAACTGCCCGGGAAGCTCTTCCAGGGGACATCCACTGATTTCCACCTGTGCAGCATAGTGATTCTTATTGACATTCTCCCGAGCGACACGACAAGCAATGGGATCAATATCGGTTGCAACAACTTTCTGACACCCAAGTGCGGCGGCTCCCAATGCCAAAATCCCCGAACCGGTTCCCACATCGAGCATACTCAAAGGGGGATCAGGATGATGCAGCAGTTCTGCAATCACTTCCAGACAAAGCTGCGTGGTACCATGAGTTCCGGTTCCAAAAGCCATCCCGGGATCAATCTCAATAACAACCTCATCCGCCAGTGGGGCATAGTCTTCCCAGCTTGGTCGAACGACCAAACTTGTACCAACATGGAAAGTTGAAAAGTTCTGCTTCCAGTCTTCAGCCCAATCTTCTATTTCAACCGAAGCCCCCAATTGGAGACTGAAGTCTTGATTTTTGAGTATCGGGATCTTGCGAAAAGCAACTTCCAGTTCAGAAATAAACGCATGAGGATCAGTCACAGCATCAAAGTAGACCTTTAAATTATAGTCTGCCAGAAGATTCAGAGCATCGTCAGGGACAACAAAAGTATCAAGTTTACACTCTTCAACAACCGTTCCAGAACAACCATGTTCAGCCAAAATAGCACTGGCCAGATCAACAAACTCCCCCTTAATCTTGACTTCAATGACAATCCACTCATCTTTCATGGTTATTAATTAACAGATTCTATCACTCAAGACAACAAAGAATCTAAAAAATACCCATTCTCAACAGAAAAATGTGGGGAAAATCGTGGAAAATCTAATCTCCAAGCTGGAATATGGTGAAAAATAAGGAAAATGATTCTCTAAAAAAAATAATTAAAGAAAAATTATTATTATCCTTGCACACTCGAACTGTCTCTGTTAGAGTCATTTAAAATTTTCATGAGCTTTAGCTATTAAAAGTATAACCGAAAGAGGTTTTCCTGATTCAGGTTTAATAGCCCTATACGATTGACTCAACTCAAAATTGACGAGTTTGACACTTATTTTCCATTACAAATGTCAGGGGAAATGGGCCCTGACAACAAAAAGAACAAAGGAGACACACGATGCGCATCTTGGTTGTTGAAGATGAAAAAAAGGTTGCAAGTTTCATTAAACGGGGCCTGGAAGAAGAAGAGTTTATGGTTGATGTCGCATACGATGGAGAAGCTGGTGTGCAGATGGCGGAAAATGCAACTTACGACCTGATCCTCATGGATGTGATGCTACCCAAAAAAGATGGGCTGAGCGCAATCAAGGAACTCCGTGAAAAGGGTGTTTCAACTCCCGTTTTATGTCTAACGGCAAAAGATGCCGTTGAGGATATCGTTTCCGGTCTCGATATTGGTAGCGATGACTACCTGACTAAACCGTTTGCTTTTGCTGAACTGATCGCCCGGGTGAGAGCTCTGATCCGTCGTGGTTCACAAGACCGCGGTGCAGAACTTTATTTTGCCGATTTGCGCCTGGATCCGGTGGGTCATAAAGTCTGGCGTGATAATAAAGAAATTGATCTGACCTCCAAGGAATATGCGCTACTGGAATATTTTATGCGTAGCCCGAATCAGGTTCTCACGCGAACCATGATTGCTGAACATGTCTGGGATTATACCTTCGAGTCATTCACCAATATTATTGATGTTTATGTCAATTATCTACGTAAGAAAATTGATCGTGGCTTTGATAAAAAACTGATCCACACCGTTCGTGGTGTTGGCTATGTATTAAAGGAGTCCGATTAATTGCAACGTAGAACCTGTCTGAAAAATCGCCTCCCCTCCTGGAATCATTTTTTCGTTTTGAGTGGGGGCGTTTTTTTGGCCAACCAACCCATCATGGACCCATATGTTGATTTTATTTACTGGGACTTTTCAATCTGATTGCCTTTATGAATAAACAACTCAAATCCCGAGATGAAAATCTGGAAACAATCAAATGCCTGACCCAATTAATGGATCAGACCAACTCTGAACCTTCACCACAGCTATTCGAAGTGGCCGCCACTGCTGATCAGGAAGTTGTAAAACTTGCTCGCAGCTATAACAGCATGATGGCTCGCCACGCCGATAATCTCCTTCGTGCTCGACAGTTTTCAGCTGATGTTACCCATGAATTGCGAACTCTGCTGACCATTCTCCGTGGAGAAACTGAACTTGCGCTAAGAAATGGCAGGGATAAAAAACAGCTCAGAGCCGTTCTGGAATCGAATCTGGAAGAGATCAGCCGGATGAGCCATCTGATCAAAGACCTGCTACTACTATCCAAAAGTGATCTGGGCGAGATTCCATTAAAAATGGAACCCCTCCCCCTGGTGAAATTCATTATCGAACTCCACCATCAGGCGCAATTACTGGCAACAACCAAGAATATAAGGGTTGATCTCCATTGCCCTGACGAACAAATTATTTTGTCTGCAGACAGTTTGCGATTGCGGCAGGTCTTTCTCAATTTATTGACAAATGCGATAAAATATACACCTGAGGATGGCTCCGTTACTATCGGGCTGCGTGTCAATAAAAATAATGTTGAAATCACAATTGCCGATACCGGCATCGGCATTGACGATGAGAACCTGGACGTTATTTTTGACCGGTTCTATCGGGTTAATAAGACCGACAATCGCAATGATGGTGGCTCGGGATTGGGACTGGCCATTGTTAAGTGGATTGTCAATGCACATGCTGGATCGATCACCGTCAGTTCAATACCGGGTCAGGGAAGTGAGTTTACGGTCATCCTCCCTTTGCCACAGACAGGTAAAATCTGATCCATTGCTACAGCAAATAATCAATCCAAGTTAAAAAATATGACTTTGGGGGTTCACTTTTTCAACCAAATCCTGTATGTTTATTAGGAGATCTTCTTGAAGATCTCCTGCCCCGAAGACCTACCCCCCCTCCAGGTCTTTGGGGCTTTTTTTATCTACTTCCCATTCCAACATAAAAAAAACAAGGTGCGCATCTGCACAGTGCAAGACAAAAGGGGACGTGTTAGGTTACCCGGATGCGAATAACTGTGAAACAACAAGTTTTCCTGGCACCGGCAACTATTTTGATTCTACTGGTTCTGTTGCTTGCTTTTATGCAATATACCTATTGGGAGTTATCCACCAAGCGACAGGAAGCCAAAGCTATCGGCACAACTTTTGTTGCTCTGGCAGAAGCGGACATGGCAGCCAGACGGTTGCATCTCCTGCTTAGAACCATGCAGCATACCGGCATGGCATCGCCTGAAGAGATGGCTCTGGTATCTGACCTGTATGAACGTCTGTTCGATGCAATCGGGCGTTTAAAACCGTTTGGTCCCCTCAAAGAATCCGGGCAGATTTCTCAACTATTCACCTTGGCAGAAGAGCTCAACCCGGCAAATAGTCCCCAGATAGAAAAAACTGCTGAATCTTTTGCCCGCTTCAGAACAGAACTATCGACTGTTTCCAGCATCACCCAGATGCACAGCAACCGACTTCGCTTGAGTCACGAGCAAGATATCAATCAACTGGTGGAACACGCTGCTATTGTCTCCATATCGGTTTTAATCCTCGCCATTCTACTTGGATTGGCTATCTCTGCCTATATCAGCCGCCGTATTCTTAACCGAGTTCAGTCCCTTTCTCGCAATGCTGTGCAGATTGCCGATGGCAAACTTGAAATACCTCCAGCTCCAGATCGTATTCGTGATGAACTGGACACCTTGGCAATATCAATCAATCGTATGACCACACGTCTGATTCGGGTTGTTGGAACGGAAAAACTGCTTGAGGGAGCCGAGGAAGAACGCCGTAGAATTGCCATGGACTTACATGATCAGTCACTATCTGATCTATCTACTATATTACGGGGGTTACAGAATTTATCAGTTGGCACTGAGGATAAAACAGCACGGACAAAGATTGAAAGATTAGAAGAGGATCTGGAGCGGGCAATTACCAACCTGCGCGACATCATGAATAACCTGCATCCACAAATCCTCGATATTCTTGGCCTGGGAGCTGCTATAGAAGCCCATCTGGAACAACATTGTTGCACCGATAAACTCCCCGAATACCACCTTCACATCGACCCGCAAGTCAACAATCTGGATCTCGATCGGCTGAAACAACTAGCCATCTATCGAATCGCCATTGAAGCGATTCAGAATGTCATTAAACATGCCGCTGCAAGCCGCTATGAAGTCAACCTGGAAATGTGTGAGAAAACTCTGGTTTTATCGGTGGAAGATAATGGCAAGGGGATGCCGGATCCAGCTAATCGTGACAACGGGCGAGGATTAAACAACATTTCAGAGCGCGCAAAGTCCATCTCTGCTGAAGTCATTTGGAAGCCTTCACGATTTTCCAGCGGAACCCGCTTTGAACTCACCCTCCAGAGTTAAATTCGATTGAGGAGATAATATGCAGCCCCTGGATATTCTTATAGCCGAAGACAATCCAAAAGATTTTGAGTTTCTCAAACAATTGCTCAATGAGTGGGAAGAACCTGTCAATATTACTCGAGCCCCCAATGGCAAAAGCGCATTGGAAATAGGTTTATCTCGCAGCAACCCGCTGGTTATCAGCGACATTCAAATGCCCGAAATGAACGGGATTGATTTTGCCCAAAAGCTCTGGGAACAACGGCCAGAAGCACGAATAGTCTTCTGGAGTCAATTCAAGGACGAGATGTATGTCCGCGCTCTGGTTAAAATTGTCCCTCCAGAAACTGTTTATGGCTATATCCTGAAATCAAGTCCCAGGGATCGAATTATATCTGCAATTCGTACCGTGCTGCTGGATGAACAATGTTGGATTGCCCCGGAAGTGCGAAAAGTTCAGGGGCGGGCGGGACACAGTTTAACGGCACTGTCAGATATCGAATATGAAGCACTCCTCGATATCTCGTTAGGTTTGACCGACAATTTAATTGCCCAACGCCGCTACCTGTCACGCCGTGGGGTACAAAGCCGCCTCAATTCCCTTTACAACAAGCTTGCCATTGACCAGGAACAGTTTCAGAGTGAAAAAATTGGTGATTCATTCAATCTGCGCAATCGTGCGGTTGCAGTATCCATTGCCAGAGGACTGATTAATGCCTTTGAAATGGAGAGTGAAGAGAAAGAATTTCAAAGCTGGTTTAAACGTTTTCGGCGGACCCATAAAACAAAAGAGTAATCAATTGGTCTGACCGCTGGTGATAATAACTTGCCTCAAGCTGCTTCACAGCACCCACATATCTCTAGAAGACTGTTTTTACAGTCAACTCCCAACCCCTTTTCTTGTCTTAAATCTGCTGTCATGATAAAAGGTCTTACCACAAACAATGGAGAACTTTATGACCACAGTATTCAAACCAATTCGGCCCAAAAAACTCTCTGAGGAGATTGTCAACCAGATCAAAGAGTTAATTTCTCGAGGCGATCTGGGCCCCGGCCAGCGGATCCCATCAGAACGGGAACTGGCAACTTTGTTAGGGGTAAGCCGCCCCTCAGTCAGAGAAGCGATTATGGTTCTTGAAGCGATGGGTTTTCTCGAATCACGTCAGGGTGGTGGTACTTATGTCCGCTCACTTGCCGATGTGACCATGGCCGACCCACTTGCCAACATGGTTGAACGGCGCGATCCGCGGATGCTACACGCATTGACAGAAGTCCGTATCGGGCTGGAAACCTGGTCAGCATATCTTGCTGCCAAGCGAGCGGAACAGCCGGAGCTTGACCGCCTGCGCGAACTTTACACCACCATGGAAGAACAGGCGAAAGATGGGGGCTGGGATCCGGAGATTGATTTCCAGTTTCATCTGACAATCACTGCAGCGACCCACAACACCCTGCAGATACATGTCCTCAGTACTATTCAGAAATTGTTTCAAACCACGATTATGGTTGCCCTGGGTGAATTTTACGGCAAGGAGGGCTATACCGAGTTACTCCTCAATCATCATCGAGAAATACTTGAGGCGATCGAAGACCGTGACCCAGAGAGAGCCCGCGAATGGATGCTGAAACACTTGACTCTGGTTGAAGAAAAACTGGCATTGTTTTTACAGAAAGAGAGATCCGATAGCGCCTGAGTTTCCCTATTTTGTCATTCAAAAGGCTCCCGACAGGGCAGCCTTTTTCATTAGATCAACAACTTTTCCTGCTGACAAAGGATTCTTATCCAGATGGAACAACTTTATCGCGCGACTTTAGATCGATGGGGAGAAGAGGCTCAGTACGATCAGGCGGTTGAAGAATGTGCCGAACTGATTACCGCGCTGAAACATTTTCGCCGTGGCAAGGTTGACCAGCAAGTGGTCATCGATGAACTCGCTGATGTCACCCTGATGTTAGGGCAGCTGACCTGGATGTTTGGCACTGAACTGGTTGAAGCATCGGTAGAAAAGAAACTTAAGAAACTCAGCAGGCTACTCGAATCACCCGATCAGCAACAAGAGAAACCAGAGGATGGATAAAAATAATCACATTGTTAATTTTCTGGAATTTCTCGAACCACAAATCGGACAGGAGATCCATGTCGGGCCATGGTTACTAATTGATCAGCAGCGTATCGACCAGTTTGCGGCAGTCACCGGTGATCAACAATGGATTCACATTGATCCCGATCGGGCGAAAAGGGAATCGCCCTACGGAACAACAGTGGCCCACGGCTACCTGACTTTGTCGCTCCTCCCCTATCTGACCGAAAGCAACCACCCTGATTTTTTCCAGAAGAATTATCCGGAGATGAAATTCCGGGTCAACTACGGTTTAAATCGAGTCCGCTTTCCTGCCCCCGTCAAAGTCGGAGCAAAAATCCGGGCAAGAACCACGATTCAATCCGCAGAGGAGATCAAAGGGTCAGTACAAATCTGTTATTTGATCACTATTGAAATTGAGGGTGGAGATAAACCGGCCTGCAGTGCAGAATTTCTGGCGAGACTTTATCCTTAAAGGAACATTTGTTCATTCTATTCTGGGGACACGTTTCAAGTACATGTCCCCAGAATACTCAGATTTTCGCTATAAACTCTCCATCTCAGCGCCCCTCCGTTGAAACTACTTCTTCGCCAATGCATAGATCGCCGCATAAACGGCATGAGGGTCAATACCGTTGGCTGCGGCAATATCCTTCATCGCTTGACCCGGTTCAGCAACAATAGTCTTTCCTGCAAGTCCCCGAATAATGACATCAGGATCCAACTGATACATCTCGCAAATCTGCAACAGCGTACGATTACCAGTACCACCCGGAGCTTCTTCCGGCATTTCACCTGCTGAACTCCCATTATCCGGCTGCATCGCTATATAAATCTGTTGTGGTGATATGCCGTTCGCATGGGCAATTTCTTCCATGGTTTGAGCAGAAGACTCAACTTTGATTCCGGCAGCTTTAAGTTTTACCAGACTTTCATCCAGATCAACTTTAACCTTATAGGCAAAATCAGCCAGAGGTGACAGCTCGGCATGGCCATAAGGGGGTTCACCGTAGACAAGGTTTGCTTTATCAGTAATCGAATCACCAAGGTTAATAATCGAACTCATTGGTGGGACACCAGCCAGAGTACCAAAAAATACTATCAGGGTGACGACCAGAGACACATTG
>JAGGWI010000275.1 GCA_021157505.1 Desulfuromusa sp.
AACAACGGCGACTTTCATGTATTTCAGACCGGTTTTAAAAAAGGTTGATATTACAGAGCAAATTTCCCGCAGTATAGGTTCGGAAATTTGTTCTTGCAAGAGGTGGCCATTGGCTTGGGATCTGTCTAATTGTATTTTTCTCGAAGCTGTCTAAACTTTTTCCCGCCACTTGTAATAAACAGTTGCATCGCAGGCTTAAAAGCATAAAACTCATAGTCGCCGTGACTATAGCAAACAATCCTATTCTCTGCAACTAAAGGTCCCTGGTTTGCTGGTCTTGACTTTCTGATGTTGATATTGTAGAAAACAGCCGTTTTATGGGAGATATATGTCTGCTTGCGGCGCATCTTGCTTTCCCGGATAGCAATGCTTGTTAATCTCGCTGCCAGTCCTGTCAAATATGATTTTCCCTCAGGTTCTTTCTGAAAGTCATTCGCCTGTGTGCGTGTTTTTAAAAACTATATTTGCATCATGGTAGAAATTCATATATCAGTTGATGAGTGTGTTTGTTTCTTGCCGATTACAGCAAAAATAATGAGATATATGACTAATGTCAGCGAAGAAAAACATTATATTTCATGATTTTGGTAAGGCAGTCGTCTGGTCTTTCAGGCTGGCCAGGGAGACTTCACCAAGATTATTTTATACCATTATTGGTTGTTTCATCCTCGAATCAGCCATTCCGGTTGCGTCAACCGCAGTCCTTGGAATGTTGGTGGCCAAACTCAAAGATGTGGCGCCTGGAAATACCACGGCGTTTCATTCTCTAGCTTTATGGTTGGGCCTGGCAGTTTTCCTGTTGGCAATGGAATTTATTCTGACTGAAATCAGGGCTTTCAGCCGTCAGCGCCTGGTTGATGAAACCGGTGTCAATCTTCAGAAGCAATTATACCAGCATACCGTCAATATGGACCTTTCCTTTTTTGAGGAAAGTGAAGCACTCAACAAACTTTTTCGCGCCAGCGGCGGCAGTGGCGGTGCGCTTGGCCCGATCCAAAGTACCTTGGCGGGCGCTGCCGCCTGTGTCCAGATTATTTCTTTGTTCGGCCTTATGTTGTACCTGCAGCCGATGATGGCAATGCTGTTGTTCCTGGCCGGCATTCCTCTGTTGGTGATTCGCTGTTTAAGTGCGCTGCAGAAATATGAACTTGACCTCAGAACTACGCAACGACGACGATTAAGCCGGTACTATACCTCCCTGCTTACCGGCACAGACAATGTTGCGGCAATAAAGCTGTTGAACCTCGCGGCTGAAGTGATAGCTCGATTTGAAAAAACAGCCCGTTCCATAGTCCATGATAAAAGTGTTGTATTAAAAAAAATATCCATACGCTTAGGTGCGTCAGTCATCCTGTATATGCTGGTGCTGGTGGCTGTTATAGGTTGGTTGACTTACAGGTTCAGCCTTGGATCCATTGCCGTTGGTGCTTTGGTTACTTTTTGTCTTTCGGCATTCAGGGCGCTGAAAAGCAATTCGCAGCTTTCCAAAGCCATGGCCACGGCCGCGGAATCGGCATTGGCCATTATTCCCCTGCTGGAATTTTTGGCAGTTAAACCGGCAATTGCAGATCAGGGTAATGTTGTCCCTACATCCATCAAGGGGCGCATTGAGCTGGAAAATGTGACGTTTGCCTATCCTCATGTCCGGAAACCAGTTATAGAAAATCTATCTCTAATAATCGAGCCCGGCCAGACGGTTGCCGTCGTGGGCAGAAACGGTGCCGGCAAGACAACGCTGGTCAAGTTGATTTCCAGGTTGTATGAGATAGAAAGCGGGACAATCAAAATAGATGACATTGAAACCAGGGATTTGTCCTTGAACTGGCTCTACAGTCACATTGCCATGGTTTTTCAGAAGCCAACCCGGTTTGAGGCATCCGTGCATGATAATATTGCTTTTGGTGATTGGCTAAGGCTTCATGATAAACCGGAAGAAGTTTGTTCTCTGGCCGAAATTACCGGGCTGAAAAATTTTGTTGACAATCTGCCGCAGGGAATGGAAACTCATCTTGGCCGGTCATTTGGAGAGATAACCCTTTCTGCCGGACAATGGCAGCTACTGGCAATTTCCCGGGCCATGGCCAGAAGCAATTCGATCCTTATTCTTGATGAACCGACCTCAAATCTTGATACCCATTTTGAAAATTATATGTTTCATGCAATCCGGGAATTGGCGGCAAAAAGGACGGTTATTATAATTTCACACCGGTTATCGACGGTGAAAGCGGCGGACAGGGTTCTGGTCCTTGATGCTGGTCGTTTAGTGGAAGATGGAACCCATGACCAGCTGCTTTCCCGAAGTGGCTTCTATGCGGACATGGTCGCTTCCCAGAAGGACGAGGTGTTTTTTAAATGATTTCAGATGAAAACTTCTCCGAGCGGATTCCGGTTATCCATATTGGCATGCCAAAAACAGCAACGACAACGCTGCAACGCCATCTTTTCGCTTTTCACAGTGAAATATATTATTTAGGTCGCTACGAAGGCCCCCTTTTCAGAAAAAAACATCATAAATTTGATGCTTGCAGAGATGCAACAGTTAAGGCCCTGATGCAGGAGATTGCTTATGGCAATGTGTATGATCCTGATTTCGCCCGATGCAAAGAGCTGTTGGCTCTGGCGCTCATTCCGGCTAGGAAAAAAAACCTGCTGCCGGTCTGGTCCTGGGAATCCTATGCCACTGATATCCTGGCTAGGAGAAGAGTGAGGGCCAGAAATCTGAAAAAAGTGTTTGGTGAAGCAAAAATTATTATGACCCTGCGCAATCCGGTGGCCCTGTTGGAATCAGCATATTTCCAGCAGCTCAAGCGGGATAATATCGGAGCCTATGCAAAATTTGGCAAGTTGCCCTATTATCGTTCCATTGACAGGTGGCTGGAGGAGAACTTTACCGGAGAAATAATGCCACACCTCCAATATGGAGAAACGTTGCGCATATATGCTGAGCAGTTTGGCGTTGGTAATATAAACGTTTTCCTCTTTGAAAAACTGGTTGAGAACAGCAGCAGCTTTTTTGAAAATATTTGTTCAACTATGGGTATTGATGCAGAAGAGGGACTGCGCTTGGTCGCCGACTGCGTTGACAATCAAAGGTGGACAATAGTGCAGGTTGAACGTTTAAAGACAATCATCCATTCTAAAATAAAATCTTTTTCTTTTGCCTATAATTATAAGAAAAAGCGCAAGGAGATGTTGGGTCTTGATAAAGAGGGCATCCCATTTTTGAGGGGGGATAAAGCCCGTGCTCCGATTTCAGCGGCCTGGAGGGAAAAAATATATGCGGTGACCGAAGAAGGCAACCGCTGGCTGGAGCAGGTTTTTAACCTTCCTCTGGAGAAATACGGCTATTTTGACTAAGGGAAAAATAATGACATTGGCAGAAAGCGGGATATTATTGCATGTCGGGTTGACCAAAACCGGGACGACAACGCTGCAGAAGACACTTTTTGCCGGGCATTCACAGGTTTATTACCTCGGCAAGTTAGCGCCTTCAGAGATCCCCAAAGGTTGCCGGTCTACGGCAGTGCATGATATCCTGAAAAGAGCCCTCTGGCAGTTGAAAAAACCATTGGATGTTAAAAAAACCAGAAATTTATATGAAGAACAGCTTCTTCCTGAAGTCCTATCGGGCAAGCTTTTTGTGGGTTCATGGGAAGTGTTTGGAATGAATGCAACCGATAAATTCACCGAACGTTTAAAAAGACTTCAGGCAATCTTCGGCAGGTGCCGGATCATGGTAACGCTCAGGAATCCCCTGACGTGGACCCCATCAGAGTTTCTGCAGAATATCGAAGGACATTTTCTTCAGCGGAACCATTCCTGGATGGGCTCTGTCCCTTTTCTTGACATTGAAGACTGGTTTGAAAAACGGGTCAAGTTTTCTCGAGGTATTCATAACTTTTTAAGCTACAGTCAGAATATTCAGTCAGCTGTCAGTTTGCTGGGCCGGGAGAATGTCGGCGTTTCCCTTTTTGAGGAATTGAAGGTGAACCCGGAGGAGTATTATCACGGGATCTGCCGGTTTATGGGTATCGATGAAAAAGAAGGCCTGCAGCTTAGCCGCCAGAAGCATTTTAACCAGCGGATAAGCCAGCAACAAATTGATTTTTTGAGGAAAGTCAGTACCTCCTGGTGGTGGAGAGTGTTGATCCAATGGAAATCCATTAAAGAGAGGAGACGTTTGTTTCAGAGCATTGCCGAAAAGCATCCCGATAACGCGATGCCGGCCAAGATAAGCCTTCCTTCCCGCTTGGAACGTGAGATTGTTGCCGCCACCCGGGAGGGAAACCGCTGGCTGGTTGAGAATCTGTCTCTGCCCCTGGATAAATACAACTACCCTTTCTAGGTGAAAAATGGCTGCCAGAGAAAAAAACAGAATATTTATTGAATGCACCCAGACATTTTTTAAGGGGGGTAACAGCGGTATCCAGCGTGTGGTGCGCAATCTTGCCAATAATGGGCGGGAAATGACAACTGCGGAGGTCGAAGTGTATCCGCTTGTCTGGGTAAAGGCTGGTTTTTGCCAGCCGACCAGAAGGTTGGATGTAGAAGCGCATATCCTCATTAGAATGAGAAGGCGAATATTACAGTTTGTTCATGCAACTGCAGGTCATTTCCCCGTTCTACTGAAAAATACTATTCGCACTTTGCTCAAACGATTCCGGCTTCGGAGACGGCGGCATACTGTTCATAAACTTTCTTTTTTGTTAAAAGTCTTATTATTTTTTCCGTTCAAACTTCTGGTTGGTAATTTCGTTGCTTTTCGCCCGGGTGATGTTGTTGTGCTGGTGGATTCGACTTGGAAATCCCCGTTGATGCTGGATGCTCTTTTCAAACTCCAGCGTGATCCGGGGATTATCGTGGGGGTGATGTTCCATGACCTGTTTCCTTTGCTGATGCCGGAGAACTGTGAAGAGGTGACGGTAGGGGGATTTACTGCCTGGTTCAATCGTATTGCGCCTATGATGAATTTTTTTGTTGCTAATTCCGAAGCGACGAGAAAATCATTAGCAGAATATCTTGACA
>JAGGWI010000269.1 GCA_021157505.1 Desulfuromusa sp.
CCCGTTGCGCACTGCAAAATGCTGCTTCGGTTGCCGGTCTGATGTTGACCACTGAAGCAATGATTGCAGATGCCCCAGCAGATGATGCTGGTGCTGGAATGCCTCCAATGCCAGGTGGCATGGGCGGTATGGGTGGCATGGGCGGAATGATGTAAGTTCTGTCTCACCTGATCAATAGAAAAGCCCTCGCTGGAATTATCCGGCGGGGGCTTTTTTTGTTTTTAACGGAGAGGCGCGAAGTTGGAGAGGTGGAGAGAGAATCAAAACCCTTAACTTTGCCACCAAGACGCCAAGAGCACCAAGAAAAGCTTAAAGTCTTTTTTTTGGTTTAAAATCAAAAACCGGCTTTTGACCTTCTTGGTGGCTATCCCTGGTTTTAAAGTTTTTCTCTCCATCTCTGCGCCTCTCCGTTAAAATAATGGATCAGCGAATCTGTAACTCTCTTGATACCTCCCGTGGCAGTGGCTTAACCCGCCGAACAAATTCATTGCCGGTCGTGATGCAAAGGACGTCTACTTCCGCTTCATCTTTCCCCTTTCCGTAAGAGGCGACAATTGCTGCTGCGGTATCCAACTCTTCATGTTCAGCATTTCCGCTGAACAGACCGAGGGGGCCGCTGAAATTCTGACAGCGGAGTTTTATCTGCTCAGGTTTTACCTGTTGCTGTAGTGCTTCATTGTCGGCTCGATGACGTCCTAAAATCAGTTTCGCTGTCCCCGAGAGGCGAAACTGCCGCCCTACTTTAAGCAGCTCCACATCAGAGACTGTTGCTTCTGGATCGTGATCGAACAGATCACGCAGCTGATTGGAAAATCCTTCTTCAGTCAGCAGGCAGCCACCCCCTGATCCGGGGTAGTCATGGAGTCCCCACTCCCTGGCTAATGCCTGTTGGGGTTTGCGTGACCGTCCTTGAATATCGAGCAGTTGATCCCGCTCAACCAGACCAGATTCTTCCATAACGGTGATCGGTAACAGCTTGGCACTTAACGGGCGCAGAACTCGCTCTGGAAAACCCGACAGGTTGGCAACTGATCGTAAGGCATTACTATTCTGACTCATGGGACGCTGGCCGAGAACCTCGCCGGAAAAGAGAAAATCAAAACCATCTTTGATCATCCGTTCTCCTGCTAACCGGAACATCATGGCATGGCAGTCGATGCAGGGGTTCATATTGCGACCATAACCATACTCCGGTGTTTTCACCATCTGCAGATGAACGTCACCAATATTTTCAATAATCAGGGGATGACCGATGGCCGTTGCTGCCCGCTTTGCTTTGTCAGCGTTAAAAAAGGGGGTGACAAAGGATATTCCGGTCACTTCAATCCCCTGCCGCATCAGGGTCATAGCTGCTAAACTGCTATCTAGCCCTCCCGAAATCAGCCCGAGTGCTTTGCTCATCAAGTGTCCTTTGAGTTGGGAATTTTGTGTCTGGTTGTGGCTAAAGAAGATGAATCTTTTTTTCTAGCCGGTAAAACTGGTGAAATCGCCGGAGGCGGGGCCGTTGCTCTCTACTGTGGGTCAAACAGAACCGGGGGGAAGGTGGCGATCAATGAGTCCCCCCAGTTTTAAACTTTCCCGATTAATCAGGCGTCTTTCTTTCCGTTTCCATTGTCCTCGGAAATCTCTTCAACTTGACCCTCTTCAATATCGTCCTCAGTTTCGTTGACCCCTTTTTTGAAGTTACGTAACCCCTGTCCCAGAGATTTGCCAACTTGGGGTAATTTCCCGGCACCGAAGACGATCATAACCAGTACCAGAATGATCAATAACTCCTGTGTTCCCAATCCAAACATAGCGGTTCTCCTTATATAAAAGTATCTATAAACTGTGTCAATTAGCAGGCTGTTGAAAAACTATCTGCGTTGCGATTGCTGCGTTGAAAATTGTCTCAAAATGCTCATTTACTGGGTGTAAACTGCGCTTTTTCGACAATTTTTGCCTTGCACTCAAGCCCTCGAAAACGGTTTTCAACACCCTGTTAAAGGCTGATAAGCATACACCGATTATTGTCAAAAAACAATGGAAGTTACATTGATCTTTGGTTGGTTTATGGTTGCAAGGATAAATTTTCGGTGAAAAGTTAACCGAGTTTGGGTATACTCACGGGCGGCAGAACAAATGAAGTATTGATGAAAAATGATTGAGGAGGAGTTATGGAAGGGACTCTGGTTGAGATTGTCTATCTGGACGGGACTGAAAGCAAGGTGAGTAATGATGTTCTTGATGTCTTGATAGCGACGGACAAAATTTTGCGTTTTAAACGCGATACCGGGTGGGTGGATATCATTCGAGAACATGCCAAGCTTCGCGACTACCGGAGTCGTGAGACATATTCCGGTCAGGAACGGCGGGCTCCCTGGCCCGAAAAAATAATTTTACTGTAAATAACAGCAGGACAGATAGCTAACCGATTTTTTCTTGTCGTTCCTGCTCAGTTTTACACTCAATACAGAGGGTTGTTACCGGGCGGGCACGCAACCGCTCTGTGCCGATTATCTCATCACAGCTCTCACAGCGGCCAAAAGTCCCATCTTTGATTCGATCCAGTGCCTGACGGATTTTTTTGATCAACATCCGTTCGCGATCACGAATCCTCAATTCAAAGTTTCGATCCGATTCAAGGGCGGCCCGATCGGTTGGATCAGGAAAGTTGGGGTTTTCCTCGGTCATACCAGAAACTGTTTTTTCTACGTCCTGGAACAGGGATTCCAACTGTTGGGCCAGTAGATTCTTGAATTCTTCCAAGTCTTTAGAGTTCATAATACCATCCTTCCAGGCGCATTCTTCTGCCTATTGTTGAAGATTAAAATGCACCTCTGAGTTGCACAAAAATTATTAAAGTTAAAACTGCAACGGCAAGCCATGCCGAAAAAATATCATTACATTTTTTCGGCGGATTTTCTGCTAATTGTCTGGTTTCATCGCTGACCACCGTTTCGGGGGCTCCGGTCACCAGTTTCTTCAGAATTTCTCCAAAATGTTCATAGCTGTTGGAGAGGATCATAAAGTCATTTTCACTGCTCAGACTGATAAAGACCCGCTTGCGTACCCGGATTGTATCAACAGCTGTCAGCTCAGCATAGCTTAAATGTTTGCTCCGGAATAGTTTGTTGACTTCAATAGTATCTTCAGTCATGCGAACTTTGCGAAAGCTGCTTTCAGCAAAAATAACACAGATCGGCAATAAAAATGCTGCGAGAATAATAGTTTTTGCGATTGGCAACTGCAAAAACAGAGCGCTGGCCAACAAAATAAAACTGAGAAAAACCGCCAGTCCCAGCGGGATTAAAAAGGTTTTGCGAATCTTGTAGGTTGCTGAATCCATATTTTCATTTTCCAAAATATTTAAGTTGCTAGGAGGCTGTCGGACTATACGGGCCAAACAGCCGGATTTGCAGCCGGGTCATGGATAGTCCGACTGCCTCCTAGGGAATTTATCAGGTCTGGCGGTTTTTGCCAACACCTTCGATCAGGAAATTTTACGGGTGAAAGTTCCGCTTTTGCCGCCAGATTTTTTTAACAGAGAGATCTCTTCAATCACCATTTCCCTGTCAATCGCTTTGCACATGTCATAGATGGTTAGCGCTGCGACCGAAACCGCCATAAGTGCTTCCATTTCTACCCCGGTCTGTCCGGTGACTTTGGCCGTTGCTGAAATGGTAACTTGTCCCTGTTGCGGGTCACTGTCAAAATCAATCTCTACGGCACTCAGTGGCAGGGGGTGGCAGAGGGGGATCAGGGAGGAGGTTTGTTTCGCTGCCATGATCCCTGCCACCCGTGCTACCGAGAAGACATCCCCCTTTTTCATCCGCTGCGTCAGGATCTGTTGTAGCGTTTCAGGCTTCATCTGAACTTTGCCCCCGGCAACCGCCTCCCGAACGGTCAGCGGTTTTCCACCGACATCAACCATGATAGCTTTTCCCTCTTCGTCAAAATGGGTCAGTTCATTGGCCATTTACTATCTCCCTCTGTCAGCAGTGTCCGGTTGGAAAACTGCAAGCGTTGAACCTTATGTGAAAATCCCCCTCAATTCCCCTTTTTCAAAGAGGGGCTGGGGAGATTCGAAAATCTGGATTAAATCCAGTTGCTTTTAGCTATAACTGAACAATGCTATCATTTGTCAGAAGCGGTTTGTTATTCAAAAATGACATCTAGGGCCTCACTGGCATGTCTGACACCGATGAGTTTGATTGTCTCCGGGCAGTCAAGGTTTTTCAGGTTGCCCTGAGGTAGAACGCACTGCGTAAACCCCAGCCGTGCCGCCTCGTTTACACGAAGTTCCGGCTGTGAAATCGCTCTCACTTCTCCGGTCAGACCGATTTCTCCAAACAGAACTAACTTTGGGTTAATGACCCGGTTAAGATGACTTGAAGCCAGCGCCGCAATAGCGGCAAGGTCAATGGCCGGTTCATCGAGGCGGACACCGCCAGCGACATTGATAAAAATATCCTGCCCAGCCAGGGAGAGTTCAATCTTTTTTTCCAGAATGGCAATCAGCAGGGCGACCCGTTTGTGGTCGATGCCGATTGCGGTTCGCTGTGGGGTGCCGAAGGAGCTGCTTGACACCAGTGCCTGCAATT
This sequence comes from Desulfuromusa sp., assembly GCA_021157505.1. Lineage (GTDB taxonomy): Bacteria > Desulfobacterota > Desulfuromonadia > Desulfuromonadales > Geopsychrobacteraceae > Desulfuromusa. The sequence goes on from JAGGWI010000269.1 coordinate 4,584, forward strand.
CCACCAGCAGTGGCCGGGTCCCTTCAAG
>JAGGWI010000035.1 GCA_021157505.1 Desulfuromusa sp.
GACGGTGGCAAACAACGAAGTGAGAATAAAAGCAAAGACCAGGGACCCGCTCCAGACCTGCGGCCAGGACACCGGTTCAAAAAAGAGGCTGCCGACTAAATAGAGCAATGCTGCCGTGGCAATCTGGACACAAGTGAGAGCTTTGCCGTCATACCCCTTGGTAAAAACATCAAGTCCAAGAATATGCAGGGCAATAAAAATTGAACAGATAACGACCAGAAGGTCACCGAAATTAATTGACCAGGGGGTGTGCCAGGTTAATAACAACAGACCCACCAGTGCGAAGCCGACCCCGATTTTTGATCCCAGTGCCGCAGGTTTTTTCAATAGTGGTCCTGCCAGCAGTGGAACCCATATCACCCCGAGACCGGTCAGAAAACCGGCGTTGGCAGAGGAGGTCCGTTGCAGACCAAAGGTTTGAAAAATAAAAGCAAGTGCCAGCAGGGTTCCGAGGAGAATTCCAACTTTCCAGCCGCGCCGATCCAGAGTTGCAAATCCCCTCTTTCCAGCCAGAAATGCAAGAATAATGGCAGCTATAGCAAATCTCACCCAAAGAAACGCCAGAACCGGCATTTCGGTAATGGCGTCCTTGACAATGGGAAATGTTGCCCCCCAGAACAGAGTCACCGATGCCAGAATCAGTTCTGCACGAAGTTGCCGTTTGTTTATTTTATGGGTATTTTTCACAATGATGTAAATCCAAACAATGTTTGTTAGTCACTTGTTTATAATAAAGGTGCTATGGTATAAGTCTAATCCTGTGATTACAATGTCTTTTTGATGGATTTAGGGAGAGAGTGTGGGTCAATCTGATCATCTGAAAAAAGAACCGATTGAGGTCATCTGCCCCAAGTGCCGTTACACTGAAATTGTCTATTTACCTATCGACGATTTGCCCCGCTGTCCTGAATGCAACACTCCCATGTTAATATCTGAACTTCTGGATGAAGGAAAATCATATTAAAATCGCATCCATTGACCCTGCCGAAAGAATCGGCTCAGCTTTCTTACAATAGAATAAGGAGAAGAAACAATGAAACGTGTAAAAATTGTACTTGCTTGCCTGTTGGCTCTTTGTATTGTCCTCCCCAGTTTTGTCAGCGCAAGCGCTCTGGATGAAATCCAGAAACGTGGTGTCCTGAAGGTTGGTATGGAGCCAGGCTACATGCCTTTTGAAATGACCAATCAAAAAGGTGAGATTATCGGTTTTGACGTCGATATGGCCAAAGGGATTGCCAAGGCCATGGGAGTTAAACTTGAACTGGTTAACACTGCCTGGGATGGTATTATCCCCGCCCTGTTGACCAAAAAATATGACATGATCATGAGCGGTATGACGATAACTCAGGAAAGAAACCTGAAGATCAACTTTGCCCTCCCCTATATTGTCATCGGCCAAACCATTTTGATGAAAAAAGAATATGCCGGGGTCGTCAAATCCTACAAAGACCTTAATAGCCCAGCATATAAAGTTGGTTCCAAGCTTGGTACCACCGGTGAAAAAGCGACCAAGAGAATGATCCCGAATAGTACCTATATCTCCTTTGATACCGAAGCAGAAGGAATTACTGATCTGGTCAACGGCAAGATTGATGCTTTCGTTTATGACCTCCCCTACATGGAAATTGCTTACAAGCAAAAGAGTGAAGGAAAACTGGTCTACCTTGACAAGCCATTCACTTATGAGCCTTTAGGCTGGGCTGTCCGTCGTGGTGACTTTGACTTCATCAACTGGCTCAATAACTACATGATCCAGATTAGAAGTGATGGTACCTACAACAAAATCTATGCTAAGTGGATCCAAAGTGATGCCTGGTTACAGCAGATTCAGAAATAAATAGATCGTGCCTGCGGAGAATACAGTGTCATTGTATTCTCCGCTTTTTTTATGGTTCAAAATTTTAATTTAATCTTTGGATTCGCATCATTTTCAACGTGTTGCGGATTCGGACCAGTCTATAGAAAGCCTCGGCAAAGTGAATATTCATACTAGAAACTGGATGTGGAGATCATTAACCCTCTGTATTTTGTTGGGGATAGTTGCAGGTCTCTGGATTGCGACCAAGCGAATTGACTATACCTGGCGCTGGAATCGAATTCCGCAGTATTTTCTCTACCACGATGAAATGCTAAAGACTGTCACCACTGATGGCAATGTTACTGCAATTGAACAAAAGGGTAGTACAACAACGGTCACGGTCACTGATAGCGATGGTAAAATCAGTATTTTTGACATAGATACTGCTAGCGAAAATCTGACCATCGATGAATTCCTGATGGAGGGGGACACGGTCGGTGCGACCTACCAGTGGAAAGCTGGTCCGCTAGCCGCCGGCCTCTGGGTCACCCTCTGGATTTCTGCAGTCGCCAGCGTTCTGGGTCTGGTTATCGGGGTTGTCACCGGATTATGCCGGGTGTCACAAAATCTGACCCTGCGCCAACTCTCCATCACCTATATTGAGATAATTCGCGGAACGCCCCTGCTGGTTCAGCTTTTTATCTTTTACTTCTTTCTCGGAACAGTGCTTGATATCGGCAGACTCACTTCCGGTATTGGTGCTCTGGGGATATTTGCCGGTGCTTATGTTGCCGAAATTATCCGTGCCGGCATTCAATCAATCCCCAAGGGGCAGATGGAAGCCGCCAGATCACTGGGTATGAATGTACCGCAGGCAATGGTCTATATTATCTTGCCGCAGGCATTTAAACGGACCTTGCCACCTCTGGCGGGGCAATTTATCAGCCTGATTAAAGATTCATCGTTGGTTTCAGTTATTGCGATAACCGACCTGACCAAAAGTGGTCGTGAAGTTATCACCTCAACCTTTGCGGTCTTTGAAATCTGGTTTGTCGTCGCGTTTCTCTACCTGATATTAACATTCACCTTGTCACAAGTGGTTGCCTGGGTTGAGCGGAGGCTAGCAGTCAGTGATTAAAACTGTCGATTTAGAAAAGATCTTTGTTGTTCGTGATCAAGTAGTCCGTGCTGTGGATGGGATCACCACCCATATCAAGTCGGGTGAAGTTGTCGTTGTCATTGGACCTTCAGGTTCAGGAAAATCAACCTACCTGCGCTGCTTGAATGGTTTGGAAACCTTGACTGCCGGACATGTGCATATTGATGGTGTCGATCTTGCGAACCGCAAAACCGATATGAACAAGGTGCGAGCTGAGGTGGGGATGGTATTTCAGCAGTTCAACCTGTTCCCCCACAAAACAGTTCTCGAGAACCTGGTTCTGGCACAGATGAAGGTGCGGAAACGGAGTCGTAAAGAAGCCGAGAAAAAAGGCCGGGCTCTCCTTGAAAAAGTCGGGATTCCAGAAAAAGAAGCCAACTACCCAAGTCAACTTTCCGGTGGTCAGCAACA
>JAGGWI010000122.1 GCA_021157505.1 Desulfuromusa sp.
AGAGAGTGCACCGATCTCCCTATCTGCTAACTCAGCAAGCCTTAAGTCGACCTGAAGTATTTCAACCCGGGCATTATCCAATTCTCCCAAATCGAGGTAGTTAAGGGCACTGTAAATATTTAACAACACCTGTTCATAGGGAGCGCCTGCATAGCTGCGGGTGGTATCATTGATCATCAGCGCCAGCGTCTGCTCCCGCAAACTGAGAGCATCTAACTGCTCCACCAGTCGCTTGGCTGCCTCAAATTCCTGGCTACTCGCGCCGTAGTCCCCCTTTAACCGCAGTAACATCCCATGATTCATCAACCAGAGCAGTTGGTCCCGACTTGGCGGGTTTTCCTGATCAAGCAGTTCCAGGGCATGATCAATATTATTGTCAGCCAGATCTGTGGCAATGGGGGCAAACTTACTGCTATGACTAGCGCAACCAGCCAGAATCAGCAAAAAAAGGGCAAACATAAACCTGTGCAAACTGCGCCATTTTTGGCCAACTGGGTTCATTTGAAGGTCAATCCCAAGAATCAATAACGAAGCTTGCTACGTTTGACGAACTTCTTGATCTTTTTCTGTCCAAGCCACACCTTGCGGTTGTCCCTCATACTGATCAAGGTCAGATCAACCTGATAGTAACGGACCTGATCTTTGCTGGCTTGATCAATAATGGTATTGATCTGCCCTTTAAGCATGAAGTCTGCACCAAGTTCCTGCCCCATGGCTTTGCGTGTATCTTCACGGGCATGCAGATCCTGATCCTTTCGTTCTTCCCTGATTTCCTGACGATCCAGCGAAGAAGCCACAAAATCAATTCGTCCCGAGTTGATCATCGCCCGTTCAATATCGGCAATAAAGGTGTTGATATTGATGTGTTCGTGACTGAGATTACGGACTTCTCCAACAATCACTGTCGGCCGTTGACCGTTGGCCATCTGATGTTCATTGACCCATGGCCGTTGGAGCATATCGTCAATCATCTCCTCTGAAACCAATCGTGAGTCGGTATCATTCCAGGCCCCGCTGAGGTCTTTCTCCTCGTCTACGTCCATCCGGGTCACTTTGGTTGCACAACCGCCCAAAAACAAGATACTGACAAATACGATAAGTAGCAGACTGACGCTGCGCCGGTTAATATTGTTCACTTCATCTCCTCCATTTGACGATCAAAAATATTATCTCCTCGGGAATCCAGAAAACGACTGAACCCCGCATTCATTTCCTGACTGGCATCAACCACCTTTTTTACCTGTTTCAAATCAAGTTCGGCAATCGAATAGATGATTCCAGATTTCTTATCCCGCCAGCGCCCAATGATTTCAGAACCGCTGATATTGGTGCTGCTCAAACTGTCGATCTGCCGGGAAATTGATTGTTCAGAAGCCATTTCACCACTGGAACCACTGGCAGTACCATAATCGTGATGGGCAACCTCCATGAAGGTGGAAATAACTCTGGCAACTTCTGCCCGGGCTCGGGTATCCGCAGTGGACTTCTGCAAAGACTCGTCCCCCATCTGTGAAGCCTGGCCAACCCCATGAAAATAACGCCCCCCCTTGTCGTTGAGAATCTGGGTCCCTTCATTCACCCAGTCGGGTGCCCCCTTGAGTCCGAGGTCACTTTCAACTGTAGTTTTTCCGGAACAACCCGCCAGAAGCAGCAACATAGTCAAACAAACTCCGATTATCCGTTTCATAGGTGGTACTCCTTGAAAGCAAAATTATTAGAGAGCAACAGCAACCAAGTGTTATTTAAAAGCTTTATCACTACATATACTAACATAAAACCTGGCTGCAGAATATATTTACAAAACCACGGGCAATATCAGCGATATCCGCAGCTGGTCAAATTATAAACTGGATACTCAGCCACTATTGGGGCTGAAACTGTCCGCCCGGGCCATATCCCAGAACTTTTTGAACCGTGAATTATCGGTCCCCGCAAGGATCTCCCCCGGCTTGAGAAAATGGTAGACATCTGCATAGGAGTGAACCTCGGTCGGCCCCTGCCGCTGATAAATGTGACCCGGTTCCAGCTGTGAGGGGTGGTCAAACCCGGCGGCCTGAATGACCTCTTCCACAGCCAGAAGCGTATTACGATGGAAATTGTAGACCCGCTCCGATTTATCTGCCACATCGAGAGCTTTTTGCAGCTCAGGATCCTGAGTCGCAACGCCAACCGGACAATGGTTGGTGTGGCACAGCTGCGCCTGGATACAACCAAGTGAAAACATAAATCCCCGAGCCGTATTGACAAAATCTGCACCAAGAGCCGCCATTCCTGCAATAGCGATACCGGTCACAACTTTACCGCTGATCCCGATACGAATTTTATCTCTGATACCAATGCCGATCAGTGCGTTATGGACAATCAGCAGCCCCTCCTTGAGAGGAAAACCAATTCGATCAGTAAACTCCAGTGGCGCGGCTCCCGTACCCCCTTCAGCCCCATCAACAACAATGAAGTCGGGGTAGATTTCGGTTTCCAACATCGCCTTGCAAACCCCGAGAAATTCCCAGGGGTGACCGAT
>JAGGWI010000104.1 GCA_021157505.1 Desulfuromusa sp.
ATCAGTGGGAATTCAATCTGCGGGTCTCTGATCAGAAACTGCACAACGATCCGAAAACTGTCGATCGTGAAGAGCAAATTTACAGTTTGCGGTCGAGATATACGCAAGACGCGCTGCTTCTGGAGTACAACCTCAATATTAATGATCAGGACAACCTCTTGGTCAACAGCAAAACCGACCGCGTCAACCATTCTTTGCGTGCGGATTACCGTCGCCAGTATCCTGCTCATAAACTCGACCTTTTAGCCTCTTACCGGGGCAGCACGACGCATACGGATTTTTCCACTAAGCAGAGAACCGAGTTTGAACTTCCGGTCGATGCCGGACTCAACAGCCTTGATGACAGTCCGCAAAATGGTGAGTTACTTGGGAATATTCTGTTGATCAACGGTAACAAAATTACCTCTGCCGGACCGAATATCGGCAAGTCCGGGAACCCGACCTTCTTCGTGAACCTGGGGGTCGATTTCGGTTCAGACCTTACGGTGTCGCAGCTGTATGTTTACGTGGATCGAAGTGATCTTCCTGCTCAGGTGACCGACTCCTATATCTGGTCAGTCTATACCAGTGAAGACAACAATCCAGTGACAGTCTGGACCCTGCACGCAGTCGTCGTGCCAGCCAGCTTTAATGCTTTGCAGAACCGTTTTGAGATCAGCTTCCCCGCTGTCAGCGACCGTTTCATCAAGGTGGCAGTCAGCCCACTTTCGGTTTCGATACCCGGTCCTTATGATGATATTTTTGTGACCGAAATCGAGGCCTGGAATGAAGTCGATCGTGGTAGTTTTGATTATCGGACCATTTTTCATAGTGGCAATTTCTCTCTTAATAAAATCATCTCCAACCAGACCAGGGTCAGTTACGACCTGTATGCCAACTACAACAAAAGTACCCTTAACGACGCAGAAGAAAAGCGGTTGGCCAACGCTGTACGGCTTAATCATCAGTTCACCCCGGTTTATTCCGGCACTCTACGAGCCAGTTTGACCAACTCCTGGAAAAGTGAGGATCCAGATCTGGATGTCTTTGAATATGGGGCCTCCGGTCAGGCTGATTATTTCGAAACCCTCAGCATGAGTCTGGATTATTCGGGAGTCAAGGCTTCCTACGATGATGGCCGTGATGGCGGCCGCGACAGTTTGGTTTACCGGACTCGTGCTCAAGTCTATCGTGACGCTGACCTTGATTTCAGTCTTGGCTATAGCCTGATTGAGGAATTGGACGGCAGAAAGACCGGCAATACGCTGGTGGGTTTTGGGGCACACCTGGTCCCGCATCCTAAATTCGACTTTCGCATGTCTACCCGTTGGGTCGGTTCTGATGTCATCAAGGAAGGGACAGAGCCTGGTTCCGGGGCGACTAGCTCGCATTATGTTGATATGGATGTGATTTTTACACCGACTCAGAGATTGTCCCTGGTGGGAAAATTGAATTATCGAAAGACTGATGGTGATAGCAGTTCCTTGAAAAGCTTTACGATCAACTGGAACGCTCTGGCCGATGGTGAACTGAAACTTTCCCTCAGCTACTACGAAGCCTACCGCACTGAACTGAGTGAAGTGGAAAAAGTTTTAACACCCGGCTTGCTTTGGCGCATCAGCCAGCATCTGAACCTTCACCTTCGTTATAACTATATCACCTCAGACTCAGATGTACGTAAACGGGATTTTGAGACATTTAATGGAACTTTCAATGTGGCATTCTAAAAATTAAGGGGAAGGATTATGCAAAAATTCTACTCATTGAGAATGTTTCGAGTGCTCGCTTGCTTGATTTTTCTGTGCGGTCTGACAGCATGCGCTAAAGAGCAAGTTTATCATGATCCGGTTATGGACTTTTCGATGATCACCAGAGTCGCGATCATGCCTTTGGCCAATTATGCGAATGATCAAAATGCACCCGACAGGGTTCGTGATGTTCTGGCGACCCGCCTGCAGGCCGCCGGTGCTTTTTACGTGATGCCGATGGGGGAGGTCATGAGGGCTGTGAATCGATCTCAGATTCGCTACCCGGCGGCACCAAGCGCTGAAGAAATTCAGAAAATCGGTAAGTTGATAGATGTTGAGGCCGTTTTCACCGGCGGCCTGCGCGAATACGGGACGATTCGTTCTGGTTCGGTGAGTGCAAATAGCATTTCCATGAGCCTGCAACTGATCGAGACAGAGACCGGTAAGGTGATCTGGACAGGAACAGCAACAAGCGGTGGAATTGGTTGGCCGGATCGTCTATTCGGTGGGGGCGGGCGGCCGATGAATGAAGTGACCGTTGAAGCCGTAGAGTCCTTGCTGAATCAACTTTTTAATTAATAGGACATCAATGAACATTTCAAACGACATAAGAAGTGTCGAAAGACGCTGTTTAAGATTATTCTTGTTGCTTATCATTAGCTGCGTGGGGCTTTTGCCGAGCATGGGTTTGTGTGCGAAGAGCAGCTTGTCTCTCTTGGCCATTGCTGCTCCGGTTGCCGAATCTGCTTCACCGCAAATGGTTGGTGTCAAGACGCGCTGGACGGCTGAATCTCGTGGTGGAGTTGCTCCTCATCGTTATCGGTTTTTTGTTGAAAGTGTCGCTGAACAAGAGCAGGTCCTCGAAGTTGAGACGCGACGTTCCTATTGGGATTGGACTCCGCAACAGGCCGGTTATTATCGTGTCCGGGTGATCGTTGAAGATGACCGGTGGCTGACGGCTGAAAGCGACTGGTCGCAACCTTTTGAGATTGTTCCGGCGCTGCAGGCTGCTATCCCAAAATCAAGCTTGTCCTCACCGGTAATGAGTCAAATGAAAATTCCCTGGAAAACTTCTGCTCAAGGCGGCCGAGGCCCTTATCATTTTTCTTTTCAGTGGAGATTGGCGAATAAGGACGTAAGTGAAGAAATACCCGTTGTTGGCACAGAGTGGACCTGGCAGCCCGTCCAGGCCGGTGTCTACCAAGTGCGTACCATTGCTCAGGATAGTCTTAATAACCGGTCGGTATCTGAGTGGAGTGATCCATGGCAGGTAAATCCAATTTTTCAGGTTCTGCACCTGTTTCCGAATCGCTCTTTGGCTGTTCCTGATACTTCTGCCGGGGTAACCTGGGCTGCCCTTGTTGAAGGTGGGGCCGGTCACAATCATTATACCTTTTCCTTGTATAAAGAAGATCGGTTGGTTCACCAGGAGGAGACGGGCGAGAGTGGCCGTTGGACTGTTTTCGGCTGGACGTCAGGCCATTATAGAATGAAGGTTGAGGTCGTCGATCGATATGGAGCGAAGGTAGAAGCCTGGTCAGAGGAGTTTAAGGTCGGCCTGAAAAAAATTGCTGTAATCCCGGTCTTCAACTTGAGTCTGGTGGTTCTCCCTGCAGGAACAATACGTCATGAAATTGAAGCTGTCGTGCAGGCTGCGGGTTATGAGCTCTTGGATTTTGATCTCCTCTATGAATACATGTCCAAAATCCGATGGCGCAACACGGCCTACCTGTCGAAAAAGAATGCCGCAGGCCTGCGACAGCAATTAAACGTTGACGCCGTTCTGTTGACCGGTGTCCTCGATTATTTCGATAGTGAATCGCCGCGTCTGGCTCTGACTTCTCGTTTGGTTGGAACAAACTCTGATCTGCCAATCCTCTGGGCCAATGGCATAGCCAAGCATGGTGAGGCTCACCCCGGCTTCCTTGGGTTACAACGAATTTACGAGTTACAACCTCTGTTGCTGAAATCAGTCCATGAGCTTGTCTCAGGTTTAGCGGCCGACCTGTCGGATAAGCAGCTCTTGGCGAAAAGTACTCGGGTTGCCATGGAAAACAGCCCTGATCCTAATAGTACTCATGCAAATGACAAGGTTCGTAGCGTTGCCCTGTTTCCCTTTGGCAATCATACCGAACGGGATCGGGGCGGAGATCTTCTGGCGGCACAGTTGTTGGTCAACCTGGTTCGTCAACCGGGAATCAAGGTCGTCGAGCCTGGGTTGGTGCGAGATATGTTGCTTGATTACCGCGTTATCGCTCCACATGGACCAAGTCAAGCAGATCTTTCCCTGCTTCAAACTCGATTGGCTGCAGACTTTATAATCGTTGGTGAACTTACCCGATATTACCAATCTTCATATAATCCAGTTAGATCCCCACCTGAAATCGGTTTTTTCCTGAGAGCTATAGATCTTGCCAGTCAGACTATTGCTGAACATTATGCGACCTTCGGTACAGGTGATGAGCAGGTTTATTTCTATGATTACAAACGCCACTGGACCGCCTACGACTTGACAGACCATATGCTATCTAAAGTTTTGGCTCAGTGGTTAAAACCTGACAAAAGTAACCTTCTTTTAACGACTGCTGATAACCTTGAACCTTAACAACGATGAATGGAGAGATCCATGAACAGACGAACAGGTTTTTTGCAAGTTTTGCTTCTGGTGATCGTTAGTCTCATGTTTTACGGCTCCCTTGCCCAGGCCAGCCTCGCAGAGGATGTACCTGAAACCAAAATACTAGCCACTATTGACGAGGTCACCATCACGCAGGAGGAGTTCAACCGAGAAATTTCGAGTCTCCATAGAACTATGCTCGAAGAAGGGACCGACTCTGTTACTGCTGGTCGGATAGATTTTCCGGGAGTTCTGCACCGGCTGATAAATCTGCGCTTGCTTGCTTTAGAGGCAAGACAAATAGGTTTATCGGAACAACCGGATTTCAAGCGCAAAATGGAGAAATATCGAGAGCAACAACTAAAACAGAAGGTTCTTGGAAATGTCGTAGCCGAAAACCCAATAACCACCGATGATGAAAAGGTCCAAACCCTTTATCACCGGTTGTCTCGTGAGCTGAAGATATACGACTTGCTGTTTGATAATGAAGCCGATGCCAAGGAGGCCGCGACCGATATTGCCAAGCGTGGTTTCGTAAAAGTCGCTGAAGAACTTAAGGGCACAGAACATGTTCAGGTGAGTATGGATGGCGGTTTTTTGCCCTTGAAGGAATTGCGCGGCGAAGTTGGAAGAAATGTTATCGACATGGAACTTGATGATGTTTCGCCGATCTTCACAACGGCGGGTGGTTACATGATCTTTCAACTTTTGGAGATACGGCAGGTGGACGACGAAGGAGTTTTGGCAGAGGCCTTTTACATTGAGTCTCAGAGACACAATGTAAAAGTTAAAACTGAATTTCTGGAGAGTCTGGTCGAGCAATATGCGCAAATTGATGAGCAACTGTTGGCTGCAATCGACTTTTCCAGCTCGGGGCCTGAACTAGCGGTTTTGATGGCCGACAATCGGACTCTGGCCACCCTGAGAGTGCCCGGGCAACCCGTGGCATTATTTTCGGTAGCAGACCTGACTGAAGCAATGTCGGACAAGTATTACCATGGTCTGGAACAGGCACGAGAAACCAAAACTTTGAATGATGCAAAAGAGTCCGTTCTGCACAAGAGACTTATGACTCAACTGTTGCTAGCTGAAGCACAAAGACTTGAACTGCTAGATAGTGCCGA
>JAGGWI010000053.1 GCA_021157505.1 Desulfuromusa sp.
TAGCCAAAATCTTTATTGAGGGTCAGGGTGCCACTGACAAGTACCGTGTCGCCAACGCTCACCTGAACATTGCTGGTGACTGTCAGGTCGTGGGTTCCGGCATCCAGGTCACCGCTGCCATCCTGAAGGTGCAACCAGTTGGTCCCCATGATCTGTGGGCTGAATTTGACAACTTTACCACGTAAAGCCACACTTTTATCGGCGAGATCAGCTTTGCCGGCGTAAATTTCAGCGATAGTCATACCACCATCAGCTTTTTTTACCGCAGTCAGGTCAACTTCCGGTGGGGCTTCCGCTCCAGAAATTGCCGGGTGACCTTCGGGGATCTTCATGTCCGCGGGGTTTTGTGTTCCCATCATGCCTGATCCCATACCTGACCCCATAGCTGATCCTGGCATAGACGGGCTGCTGGCATTCAGAACCGCTTCGACAAAGTAGACAACATCAAAATCACGATCCAGAGACTGACTGTGATAGTTGTGCATCGCCATCCCTTCTGGAACCATCACTTCATCACCAACCTTAACGGAGAATTCAGGGGCTGCTGCCCAGATTTTATTTGTTCCATCATCGACATAAACATAAGTGTAACCGGCAGCGTTCATAGTTTCGATAACAGTTCCCGATGCTCCACCGGGAGTTGCCGCTACCGGTTGTGTTGGTTCGGCAGCAGGTGCCGCTACCGGTGTTGCTGGTTGAGGTGTTTCTGCAACTGGTTGGGCAGGTTCATCCTTACTGCAAGCTGTCAGGGTAAAAGTCACAAAAATCAGAGCCATAAGAAGTGTCAGTTTTTTCATGTTTCATCCTCCGGTTAAGGTCAAATTTGATGATTGCGCAAAAACTAAATAAAATAAGATGGCTAAGCAGACCGAGTATAGATTCAGTTCCCGAGTCTTCTCAGTGTCTATTTAATTAAGTGCAGCGCAAGATAGCATAGGCTGAGAAAATCGGACAAGGGGATTGCGGCACAGTTTAGATTTCTGCGGGAATGCACAGATCGCGTCCGTACAAATGAGAACGACTTTTCAACTTGTCGGCTATGTCTGCCGACAAGGCATTTTTTTGAAAGCGCCATTGCCAGTTTCCCGTAGCTGTTCCCGGGGTGTTCATACGGCTTGTTGCAGGTAGAGATAAAATATCCTGCAGGGGGATGATTGCCAGTTTTGAAACGCTGGAAAGTGCGGTTTCAATCAACGGCCAAGGCATATTCCGGCAGGGTTTGTGAAGCTGATCCTTGACCTGTTTTTTCCCACTGGCATCGAGAGACTGCCACCAGCCCAAAGTTGTGTTGTTATCATGGGTGCCGGTGTAAATAACCGAGTTTGGCAGATGATTGGGCGGTAGGTAGGGATTATCCGGACCGGAATCAAAAGCAAATTGCAGGATCTTCATGCCGGGAAAGGTATAGTGATCACGCAGTTGTTCCACCTCCGGTGTGATAATACCGAGATCTTCAGCAATAATTGGCAATGAGCCCAGCTCTTGCTGTAGCAGGCCGAATAACTGTTCTCCGGGAGCTTCCAGCCAGTAGCCGTTTTCTGCGGTGGGTTCATCTGCCGGTATTGCCCAGCAGGAAGAAAATCCACGAAAGTGATCGACCCGCAGCAGGTCAAATAGTTCCAGATTCCAGCGAAATCGTGCCAGCCACCAGGAAAAGTTGTCTTCCGCCATCCGCTCCCAGCGGTAGAGGGGGTTACCCCAACGTTGCCCGGTTTTGCTGAAATAATCGGGTGGTACTCCAGCAACCAGAGTTGCCTGATCTCCCTCATCCAGATGAAACAGTTCACGATTAGCCCAGACGTCAGCGGAATCTTCGGCGACAAAAATCGGTAGATCGCCAAATATCTCTATTCCTTCATCGTTGGCATAGCTCTTTAGCGCCGTCCACTGTTCGAAGAAAATAAACTGCTGGTATTTATGTTGGTAAATAGGGTCTTGAAGTTTACTGCCCCAATGGTGCAGGGCTGATTGGTTTCGCTGTCTGATTTCCTGGGGCCATTGTTGCCAGCCACGATACTGCTGGTTTTCCCGCATCGCCTCAAAGAAGGCATAATCATTCAACCAATAGGCTTGTTGGTAACAGAACTGTTCGAAAGCGCGCTGTCGGGGTGAATCGGTATTCTGCTTAAAGGATTCACCGGCCAGTTGTAGCACCGGTAGGAGTGTTTTGATCGCAGTGCTGAAATCGGCAGTGTCAGTTCCGGTGGTTGGTCGCGGAATATCGCCTTCCTGCAGATCTCCCGATTTGACCAGTAGATGGAGATTAATCAGGAGCGGATTGCCGGCGAAGGCAGAAAAACTGCTGTAGGGGCAGTTGCCGTAGCCGGTGGGGCCAAGTGGGAGTATCTGCCAGACCGATTGTCCCGTGGCTTTGAGAAAGTCGACAAAATCGTAAGCTTCCTGACCCAGAGAGCCAATCGGTTGTTCTCCCGGGAGGGATGTCGGGTGGAGCAGAATGCCACTACGGCGTTGTGTGAGCATGGAATCTCCAATAATAGAAAAAGATCAAAACAGCAATTTTAAACGGAGAGTCGGAGAGAAGCAGAGGAAACCAGGATCATAATCTTTTTTATGTTTTTAAAACCACAAATTCTGTTTTGTTTAAGGTTTACTCTCCAAACTCTCCTTCTCCGCGCCTCTCCGTTAAGAGGTCATTATTTTTCTTGGTGCTCTTGGCGTCTTGGTGGCAGAGTTTAGATTTTGATTTTGTCTCTCCGTTGAAAGATTTTCAGGGGCAAATGACTCGCCCTGCCTGACATTGAACTTCAACCATTTCGTACATATTGGTGACTCGACCGACCTGCAGTTGTTCTTTCTTTTGATAGAAATCGAGACAGAGTCCACAGCTGGCAATATCGACACCCCGTGATTCGAGGGTTTTCAGCGCTTCGAGGACGGCGGATCCTGTGGTGGTGAGATCAATTCCACTATTGACGAAGAGGATGATGTCCGGAAGTGGTTCCATCTCAAGGAGTGTGGTGAGGAAATTTATCATCAGCACCCGACCGAATGGGTTGTCTCCATCACCCATGCGATCACTACCACAATAGATGACGGTTTTGCCCGTGGTTGCTGCTATCGGTGCCACTTGCCCCGGCGTTGTTGTTTCATTCTCTCCAGCAGCAGGAGTTAAGATCAAGCAAAACCCATCACCCACTTTTTCTGCAACGGCCTGATAACCCATTTTTGTTGCCAATCGGGAAACATTGTCTCGACTCGCTGGATCACCCACCAGAACTTCCAGTGATTGCCCTGGATTTGCCAGGATTTGTTTGCGAGTTTCAACCACCGGGTAGGGGCACTGGTGTTGGCTGTAATCGAGTTTGACCATTTTATGGTTCCTCCTGAAATATTTTTTTAAAGACTATAGTAGTTGTCGGTTAAAGTACAAGGGGGAGGGTGCAAGTGTTTCTGATTTTAGCACCGATATTCCGATAAGAATTATTATCGTGCTCATAAGGAACCATTATCTCTTCTGAGCTTTTGGCTATTTTAATACCTGAATATACGTAGAATGATTGGTGCTTATATGTATATATGTAGATATTTATAACAGTCTGAAAATAATACGAAAACCACTAAATAAACATTACTTATGTAAGTATAAGTAATGTTTATGGAAAATTCTTCTAAATATGTAAAAAAAATACTTGAAAGCTGTTCTTTTAGATGCTACTAAGAAAGCCAATATTGAATATTTTGAGTATTTTTTTCTAAACATCAGGCACGTGTACCAAGTGCCGCAATCATCCACTATGGGGAGAAAAACAATATGAACTGGAAAAACCTGTTAATGATCGGATTAATTCTTGCCGCATTCACGGCGACCAGCGTTTTAGCAATTGACGGTGGTAACTCTCGCAAAGGGAAGCACCTGTTTAAAAAGAACTGCAAGTCCTGCCACGAAAAAGGTGGTGAAGGTGGTGAAGTCACCCCGATGTCAAAGACCATGGGACAGTGGGATCGTTATTTTAAAAAGAAAGCCAAAAAACACCCGGGCGATGTGTTTACAGAGTTGAAGGAAAA
>JAGGWI010000278.1 GCA_021157505.1 Desulfuromusa sp.
AATCTGGAATTCACGCAGAGTTTCTACCGGCATTTCGGCTGGGTTAGCTCCCTTGAAGACTCGGCTGACCATTTCTCCAGTCTGACGACCCATTTTATAATAGTCAACAGCCAGGGCGGCAACAGCTCCCCGGGCGACGGAGTCGGTATCTGCAGCAAAAATCGGTAGTTTTGCCTGATAACCGACTTGAGTAATGGCCTCAAATGCAGAAACCACAGTGTTGTCAGTTGGGATATAAATGGCGTCTGCTCGCCCGATCAGGCTTCTTGCCGCTTGGGAAACTCCGGCAGAATTGCTGACGGTAGCCTCTTCAACAGAAATCCCTTTTTTTGCCGCTTCTTGTTTGAGAATCCGAACTAAGGTGACTGAATTCACCTCTCCAGAGTTATAAATAACACCAATTGTTTTCACCTTCGGCAGAAATTCTAGGATGAGTTCTAACTGTCGATCAATCGGACTCATATCCGTTGTGCCGGTAATATTTCCACCCGGGTGTTCCAATGATTGCACCAGACCGGCACCAACCGGGTCGGTGACTGCAGCAAAAACAATCGGAATATTTTTAATTACCTGGGCACAAGCCTGAGCCGTAGGAGTTGCAATACCAACGGCAACATCGGGCTGTTCACCCAGCATCTGCCTGGCAATCAGGTTGGCGGTTGCAATGTTCCCTTGAGCAATATGGTCATGATAGCGGACAGTCAATCCCTGTGCCGACAGTTCGTCTTTAACACCCTGACGGAGAGCATCAAGTGCCGGATGTTCAACAATCTGGTTGAATGAGACGGTGTAGTCAGCAGCCAGGCCTGGTAAAGCGGGCAACAACAGCATCGGCAGGCAGAGTAAATAATAAGCGAAGCGTTTCATATCATCCTCTATGGGAAAAAATTGATTACTAAAAAAGTGTAGATTACTTGAAACAGGAGCAACAATCCAGCCTTATGCTGGAATAGAGGTCAAAAAGTGGAGGAAATTTATCTAGGAGCCTGTCGGACATTACAAGAATCTACTGCGAAACCGTCTGATCAGTTCATATTCCCGTATATTTTCGACAAATAGCGGTGCTATTCGCTCTCAAATCTACGAAAATCTGACCTCGACCAGTCGATTTCTCGTTACGATCCGCAAAGTCAGACAGACTCCTAGTGGTTCTTTGTTGACATATTTTATTGGTAAAATCTCACACAATAGTCTATAATCACATGATAAATGCGAAAGGGGTAAAGTATGCTAAATATTGCCGTGCTGGCTTATGACAACTGTTTACAATCGGGAATTGCCGGAATGCTGGATTTGTTTACCTTGGCCAATTGGGAGCAGAAGCGGCTCTCTCCGGGGACAGGGTCACTTTTTTGTCATACAGAAGTGGTGACCCTTGAGGGGGTGGCGGTCGCGAGTTTCAATCGTCAGCTGGTGGCAGCTAATCGCAGTGTGGCCGATTGCCAGGATATTGATCTACTGATTGTTCCGGGAGCGATGGGCCGACCTGATCATATATTGAAACAGACTGAGCTGGTAACATGGATTGGCGCGCAGCACCAGCGTGGAACCGTTGTCGCCAGTGCCTGTTCCGGAGCTTTTTTGCTTGCCGAAGCTGGTATTTTGCAAGGGCGACAAGCGACAACTCATTGGCAACTGGGAGAGCGTTTCAGACAGCGTTATCCGAAGGTTGACCTGCAAATTGATCGACTTATTATTGATGGGATCGATTACCTCTGTGCCGGTGGCACCGGTGCACATATGGATCTGGCTCTCCATCTTATTGAGAAATATGGTTCAAAATCTTTAGCTAAGACCTGTGCGCGGATGATGCTGATTGATGGCAATCGACGTGAGCAGGCCCCGTTTGTTAAATTCAAGGGGAGTAGAGACCATATTGACACCCCAATCCACAAAGTTCAACAATGGCTGGATCATTACTATCGAGAAAAAATTTCAGTACGGGTCATGGCGAAACGATCCGGTTTGAATGAACGCACCTTTCTCCGGCGCTTTAGAAAGGCGACTGGTGAAGCCCCCCTGGAATATTTACAAAAAATGCGAATTGAGAAAGCAAAACAGCTTCTGACGGGATCGGACCAGACTTTGGAGACAATTACCGCTGCTGTCGGGTATGTCGATCTCAGCTCCTTCCGACGTTTATTCCGGCAGATTGTTGGAATTTCACCAACAGCTTATCGACAAAGGTTTGTTTAACTGTTCCATGCTTGATTCTTTGCAGCAGTATCGATAGTTAACTCTCGGTGGTGGGCTGTATCTGCCGCAGCGACAAAAGGGTGTGAATCAACAGGGCTCCAAGAATCAGTAATCCTGCTACCAGAGTTCTGGAATGGGGCACCTCTCCCAGAACCAGCCAGACCCAGATTGGTCCTAAAATAGTTTCGATGAGAAGAATCAGGCTGACTTCCGGAGCTTGTAAATAGCGCGGGCCGAGGGTGATCATGGCAAATGAAATCGGTAGAACCACAGTTCCCAGAAGGAGTAAAAGCCCAGCGTCAACGGGAGCTACCAGCAGCGGTTGAGCTCCGAGAAAGTAGACAATCGGCACGACACACAGATTACCGAGGACGTTGGCCGGAATCATATTGACATCTTTTCCGCTGCGGATAATCACCAGGTTTGAGCCCCACATGGCTGTTGCCCCCAGCGCCATCAAGTCACCAAGTAACAGTCCCTGTTGTAAACTTCCAGAAAAAATCAGCAGAATTCCTCCGAAACAACTTAAAATAGCCAGCCAGGTTCGTAACGGGATTCTTTCGCGGAGAAATAACCAACTGAGAAGGCTGCTGATAACGGGTGTCGCGGCGAGAATAATTAAGGTGTTGGCAGCAGCGGTATGTTTCAGGGAACCGACAAACAGCAATGACCCGATGATGACCGTCAGGGTAGAAAGGAGGCCCGTCCGTCCGATGGCACGAAAACTATAGAGGAAGTTCTGCCGATAGCGGACCGCCAGAAACAGTGACATCATTATCCCGGTGAGGAGACAACGCCAGAACAGCAGGGTCCAGAGGTCAGATTGAATCAGGCGCACCAATAGCGCATCGGGGCTGAGAATCAGCACCGCAATAAAAGTTAACAGCAGCCCTTTGCGATGATCGGATAGTTCCATGTCGGGATTGATTCCACAGGGGTAATAAAAAAGCAAGTATTTCAGTCCCGGTTTTGAAAAAAGGATACAGATGGCAGCGAAAAAATTGTACTATGATCCCAAAGGAGTGGTTTGTTATGGCAATTTCTGGAAATCCAAAGAAGCTCGCACAGGATATCGCTGGTGGATTCTATAGTCTGTCACCGCCGCTGTTGAAAAAATATACTCCGGCAGATTTGAAGATTATTCTCTCTAATCTGACCATAGTGCAGAGAGAGGTGAGACAAATTCAGGTGCCTCTGGACGATGTTTTGTTGGTGAAAGCAAAAAACACGAAGATATCGCGATTGAACCAGGCGTTGATGGTTTTGCGCAGTTACTGTAAGAAGATGCGTATTCCAATCTGATATAGTGCCATGTCACAGATGAAATACTGTCCCTTGCTTGCCCTTTTCCGTGTCAACTGCGTTATGACTTCCGCTGTATAGCTTTGGCTATGCAGTGAAAGCCACGCCTTGTTGATACGTAAAATGCCAGCGCAACCTTATAGCATTTCATCCATAACATAGCACTAGTGCCCCGTTTGGTTAATCGTGACGTATAATTCTGAGTTATTTTGTTTGTTGCCAAGGCATGCCGATGCAGCCCTAGCTTGCGCTAAAGCAAAGAGGCATAACGCAGGTAGCAGACAAAAGAGCCAGAATTAAAGGATAGGATTAACCAAACGGGACACTAGCCCTTTTCAATAGGAGGATTCTGATGGAAACCAAAATTTTGATTCCGGTGAATGATTCCCCCACCACGCAAAAAACCATTGGAGATATTATTGCCTATAAAGAGCGGTTTCCTCAGCGACTGGTTTTGCTGCATGTTATTAATGACCAGTTAGCTTATCGGATGATCCCTGATTTTCAGATTGAGATGGTCAGGGAAAGTGCTGAAAAAGCCGCCCGACAGCGGTTGGAAACGATGGCGGAACAGCTTCGTAAGGTTGGATTTGAGATCGAGCTCCGTCTTGAGTTCGGGGCACCACGCCGGGTGATTCCACAGATTGCCAATGAGGAAGAGTTTCAGTTATTAGTGATTGGTCGCAAGGCAAAAAGTGGCGAAATCCGTGATGTCTTATTTGGATCAGTGGCAAACTATGTATTACATAATGTCAAATGTCCGGTCCTGCTTTTTTAAAAATCTTTGTTTGTACGCAAAATATTCTCGCCAGAGGAGTTGCCTGAACTAAAAAACTGGATCTTCGCATGAAAATATTTCTGCTGGTATTTCTAGCTATCTATGGCGGCATGCATCTCTTGGTTTTTTGGGGTTTTTACCCACTGCTTAAGGGGCATCCAGCACTTCCAACCTTAACCTGGATCTGGATGGTCGGGATGATTGCCACCCCGCTGCTGGTCAGGTTCAGCGAACGGGCCGGTCTGGAAGTATTTGCCCGTGGCCTTGCCTGGATTGGTTACAGTTGGATGGGGGTGATTTTCCTCGCCTTCAGCCTGTTTGTTCTGATTGGATTCTGGGAACTTCTCTTTCGACTTGCCCGTTGGCTGTTGCCGCAGCTACCGAATCTTTCTATACACGGAGCGGTCACGGCGGCTGTGGTGCTGTTTGTTGTCATTGCTGCCAGCTTTTACGGGCTCTACGAAGCAAGTAACCTGCAGATTGAGCGAGTCAAGATTGCCAGTTCAAAACTTCCGCCCGGGACGCCACCGATCCGTATTGCCCAGGTTTCGGACCTGCATCTTGGGCTGATCCACCGGGACGAAGCTCTGGCACCAATTATCAACCTGCTTCAGGAGTTGCAACCTGATCTTCTTGTCGCCACCGGGGATATCGTTGATGCCCAAATCAATCACCTGGATGAGTTAGTGTACCTTTGGCAGCGGCTTAATCCTCCTCTTGGTATGTATGCCGTTACCGGTAATCATGAATACTACGCCGGTCTTGATCAGTCGCTCGATTTTTTACGCCGTAGCGGTTTTCAAATCCTGCGCAATCGCAGTACCAATGTCGGGGAGTGGCTGAAGGTGGTCGGGGTTGATGATCCGGCACGAGGCGGTATCTCTGATGAGGATGGCGCTCTTGGGGAGTCCTCGGAACGGTTCACTTTGTTACTTAAACATCGGCCGGAATTCATAGAGACTTCAACCGGGCGATTCGACCTGCAGCTCTCGGGGCATGGTCACGGTGGCCAGATTTTCCCCTTCAATCTGCTGACCGCGATTAAGTATCCAATGCTGGATGGGCTCTACAGGTTAACAGACAATCAATATC
>JAGGWI010000190.1 GCA_021157505.1 Desulfuromusa sp.
ACGTCAAGCAGTGACTCGCCCCCCTTGGCAATCATCACCGGATCAACAACAGCCAGCAGCGAGCGTTCTTCGATGACTCTGGCGACGCGTGAGACGATTCCACCCCAGCTGAGCATCCCGGTTTTAATGGTGTCAGCACCAATATCATCAAGAACTGTATCAATTTGCTTGAGGACAAAATCGGAATTGACCACGTAAGTTTCGGCAACTCCAAGAGTGTTCTGAGCGGTGAGTGCAGTCAGAACACTGCTGGCGTAACTACCGAGCAGGGTAATCGTCTTGATATCAGCCTGAATACCAGCACCACCACTGGAGTCTGATCCGGCAATCGTCAATACTTTTCCGTTGGGGACGGGGTTATTCCGGTTGAATAATAGCGCATATTCTTTGGCGGCACGGGCGGGGTCGGCATCCGCCATAACCCCGGAAATGACGGCAATTGCATCAGCTCCAGCCTCCAATGCCTCAAATGCACCATCAGGAGTGATGCCGCCGATGGCAACGACCGGGATACGAACTGCTTTGCGCACCTTGCTCAAGGTTTTAAGCCCGACCATGTTGGTATCTTCTTTACTGTCGGTTGGAAAAATACTGCCGATAGCAATATAATCAGCACCATGTGCTTCAGCCTTAAGGGCTTCATCTACGCTATGGGTGGAAACCCCGATCAGTTTTTGATGACCAAGTATCTGCCGAGCTTGAATAATGGACATATCTTCCTGTCCAAGATGAACCCCGTCAGCATCAATATCACGAGCCAGTTCAGGAAGGTCATTGATGATCAGCTGAGCTTCATACTCGGAACAGAGGCTTTTGAGACTTTCCGCCATTGCTCGGCGCTCATCCGGGAGGATATCTTTGGCGCGGTACTGAACAGTCTTTGCTCCTCCCGTCAATGCTGCTTTCACCTTTATCAGCAATTTTCCATCTTGATTGTTATCTGTGATGAGGTAAAGACCAGAAAGCATTGAAAATCTCCCTTTAATATTAAGGTGATAAAGATATTTCTGAGAATTTTAGAATGAAAATCACACAATTAGTTGAATCGTATCAAACATGAAACCTTGGTGTCAATTAATCTTTCAGTTTTACTGATACTTTACAGAAGCTTTCCGGAGATATAATTGCTATGCTCGAACAGATAATTGAGCATTTTTTAGAATCTTGGGAGAAAATTTAGTGATGAACTATCCTTCCCGCCCGACCTGGGTTGACGTTGATTTGTCGGCATTAAACCATAATTTACAGCAGGCGATCAACTCATGTCCTGCTACGCAACGTGTTTTGGCGGTGGTTAAGGCCGATGCGTACGGGCACGGTGCCATCCCGGTTACCCGGGCTTTACAGTCTTTCGGGATTCATGATTTTGCTGTGGCAACTCTGGAAGAAGCGCTTGAATTACGTCTTGCCGGGATCTCCGATAATTTGCTGGTTCTCGGTAGTTGTTTTCCCGGCCAGGAAGGTGCTTTTTTGCAGCACAACTTGATGCCGACATTGCTGGATATGGGGACTGCTCTACGACTCAATGCGGAGGCAGTAAGCCAGCACCGGCAGATCAAAGTGCATTTGAAAGTTGATAGTGGCATGGGTCGGGTTGGTTTTCTACCTGAGCAATTGAGAGAATTCTTGTCAAAGTTACACGAATTTGACGGACTGGTGATTGAGGGTTTCATGTCCCATCTGGCCTGCGCCGATAAGTTGAATTCCTCGGTGACGACAGATCAACAGGGACAATTTCGGATAATGTTGCAGATGGTACGTGAAGCCGGGATTGTGCCGCGTGAAATTCATCTCAATAATAGTGCCGGATTAAGTGGCTGGGAGTGTCCGGAATGTACCATGTCGCGCCCTGGAATCATGCTTTATGGCGGTCTTCCCGGTGCCGATTTTTCCACTGTATTAGATTTGCAGCCGGTCATGCATTTGCGCAGTTGTATTGCTCAGTTGCGTCAGCTACCCGCTGGAAGTGGTATTTCTTACGGCCACTGTTATCATGCCGCTGATGATATGCAAGTTGCAGTTCTGCCAATCGGCTATGCGGATGGTTACAATCGCCTCTTCAGCAATTGTGGTCAGGGGATTCTGCATCGGCAGAAAATCCCGGTTATCGGTCGGGTGTGCATGGACTGGATCATGCTCGATGTCAGCGCGGTTCCTGATGTTGCCGTGGGTGATTGCGTCACCTTGCTTGGTTCCGCAGACGGGTTGTCGATTCTTGGAGATGATTGGGCGGAACAGTTGGATACCATCTCCTACGAAGTTTTCTGTCGCATTGGCAGTCGGGTTCCGCGGCGATATTTGAGCCTATAATGCTGTCCCCACAAAATAGATATAGCTGGTGAAGCCATCAATTCGAAGCGTTAAAAGCGGTTGTCAGCGGGGGGGAAATCATGTTAATAAATCCCTCAATCTCTGGCTGATCAGGCTGGCTTAAAAACACTCTTTACCCCCCATATATAATATCGTACCAACAGACATATTTATGAATTTTAGCAGTACCGCAAGGTCACTGTTTAACCGTTTTTTTACCCCATTGATTTTATTGATTATTTTTGAAAGGAAATCTCATGGCTACTATCAAACGTGCATTGATTTCAGTCTCTGACAAAACCGGAGTGCTCGACCTGGCTCGTGAGTTAAACGGTTTTGGAGTTGAATTGTTATCAACGGGTGGAACTGCAAAAATGATTCGCGATGCCGGGATTCCGGTGATGGATGTTGCTGATTATACCGGTTTTCCCGAGATGATGGATGGTCGGGTCAAAACTCTGCATCCTAAGGTTCATGGCGCACTGCTCGGGTTGCGTGATAATCCTGAGCATGTTGATGCGATGACGAAGCACGATATTGAGCCGATCGATATGGTGGTCGTGAATCTCTATCCTTTTGAGGCGACGGTAGCTAACGAGGGTTGCAGCTTAGAAGACGCCATTGAGAATATTGATATTGGTGGGCCGACGATGCTGCGGAGTGCCGCAAAAAATAATAAATTTGTCACTGTGGTGATTGATCCGGTCGATTATGGAACAGTTATCACCGAAATGAAGCAGAATAGCGGTGAAGTTTCGGCCGCGACCAATTTTCAGCTGGCGGTGAAGGTTTATCAACAGACGGCTGCTTATGATGGTGCAATTTCCAACTGGCTTGGAAAGAAAACCAGCGCGGATGCCGCAGATTTTGCCCCGACCCTGACCCTCCAATTTCAGAAAGCCCAGGGGATGCGTTACGGTGAAAATCCGCATCAGCAAGCGGCATTTTATGTCGAAAAAAATATTGCCGAAGCTTCAATTGCAACAGCACGACAACTGCAGGGTAAGGCTCTCTCCTATAACAATATTGGCGATACCGATGCCGCTCTTGAGTGCATCAAACAATTCAGCGAAGCACCGGCCTGTGTCATTGTCAAACATGCTAATCCCTGTGGTGTGGCTACGGGGACCACTCTGCTGGACGCTTATCAACGGGCTTTTTCTACCGATCCAGAATCCTCTTTTGGCGGGATCATCGCTTTTAATCGGGAGCTTGATGTTGAAACAGCGCAGGCGATTGTTGATCAGCAATTTGTTGAGGTTATTATTGCGCCAAGCGTTGCTACAGGTGTCCCTGAAATTATCGCTAAAAAGAAGAATGTGCGTTTACTCGAATGTGGTGAGTGGCCGGCTGAAAATGTCCAGAGACTTGATTACAAACGGGTGAATGGTGGTTTGCTGGTGCAGGAGGCCGATCTGCTGTTGTTTGATGATTTAAAAGTTGTCACTAAACGGGCACCGACCGATAAGGAACGTCAGGACCTTGATTTTGCCTGGCGGGTTGCAAAATTTGTCAAGTCAAACGCCATTGTCTATTGCAAGGACGGAATGACGATAGGCGTTGGTGCCGGACAGATGAGCCGGATCAATTCAGCTAGAATTGCTGCGATCAAGGCCGACCATGCGGGGTTGGATGTCAAGGGGGCAGCCATGGCCTCTGATGCATTCTTTCCTTTCCGTGACGGGATCGATAACGCCGCTGCTGTTGGTGTCACTGCTGTTATTCAGCCGGGCGGATCGATTCGTGATGAAGAGGTGATTGCTGCGGCAGATGAGGCGGGGATGACCATGGTCTTTACCGGAATGCGCCATTTTCGACACTGATGATGTAGGGGCGGGGTTTCCCCGCCCGTGTTCAGGGGATTCGGAAAAGCAGGGCGGGAAAACCCCGCCCCTACGATATTGAAAAAGGGAATTATAGATGAAAATTCTGGTTATCGGTGGTGGTGGTCGCGAGCACACTCTGGTGTGGAAAATATCTCAATCACCCTTGGTGGATAAAATCTATTGTGCGCCGGGAAATCCCGGAATTGCCGAACTGGCTGAGTGTGTTCATATCGGTGCCGAAGAAATTGACGCACTGCTCGATTTCGCTAAAGCAGAACAGGTTGATCTGACAGTGGTTGGCCCAGAAGTGCCGTTGACCATGGGGATTGTCGATATCTTTCAGGCCGCCGGGTTGGAAATATTCGGACCTGATAAGGCAGCGGCACAGATAGAAGGAAGTAAAAAGTTTTCTAAAGATCTGATGGCTCGCTACAACATCCCGACGGCAGCTTATCAAAGCTTTTCTGATCATGCTCAGGCGGTTGCTTATATCCGTGAACAGGGTGCACCAATTGTTGTCAAGGCGGATGGTTTGGCGGCGGGGAAGGGTGTTATCGTTGCCATGACCGAAGATCAGGCGATTGCTGCTGTTGATGATATTATGCTCAATCAGGTTTTCGGTGACGCCGGTGCCAGTGTTGTCATTGAAGAATTTATGGATGGTGAAGAGGCATCTTTTTTTGCTTTTACCGATGGCAAGAATATATTGCCACTCGCTTCATCCCAGGATCATAAACGGCTCAACGATAATGATGAAGGGCCCAATACCGGCGGGATGGGGGCATATTCTCCCGCTCCGGTGGTGACCGATGAACTCTATCAAGTTATTGTTGATACCGTTGTGAAGCCGACGATTGACGGAATGGCTGAAGATGGTTGCCCTTACAGCGGTATTCTCTATGTCGGGCTGATGATTAAGGATGGCAACCCCCGCGTAGTCGAATACAATGCCCGTTTCGGTGATCCTGAGGCACAGCCACTATTGATGCGGATGAAATCAGATATCGTTCCGGTGTTGCAAGCCTGTGCGCGTGGAGATTTGCAGCAGGACTCTATAGATTGGTACGATAAAGCGGCTGTTTGTGTGGTGCTGGCCAGCGGTGGCTATCCCGCAGCTTATGAAAAAGGATTGCCGATCAGTGGTCTTGATGCGGCTGCTGAAATAGAAGATGTGATGGTTTTTCACGCGGGAACAACTTTGAAAGATGGCAGGATTGTTAATCAAGGTGGTCGGGTACTTGGGGTGACCGGACTGGGAGATACCGTCAGAGATGCAATCGATAAAGCTTATGCCGGAGTCAAAGTGATCCATTGGGATAAAGTCCATTATCGACATGATATTGGTGCCAGAGCTTTGAACAGGTGATGGCGTTGCAAAAAGTCCGCCCTGCTGCGTTACGGCATTTTTTCAGGATCTCGACATACTGATGTATGTCTTCGCCCCTGAAAAAATACCAAGCCTTGCAGGACGAAATTTTTGCTTAGCCATCGTATCTGTCGCATCAATTTTTATAAGACCATTAAATAAGGAGATACAGAAAAATGAGTGATAAAAAGCCGGTTGTCGGGATTTTGATGGGGAGCGACAGTGACTACGATATCATGGTCGAAGCGGCCAAAATATTGAAGCAGTTTGAGATCCCTTTTGAGATGATTGTTTCCAGTGCTCACCGCACTCCAGAGCGGACTATGCAGTATGTTCGGGGGGCTCGTGATAAAGGGCTCAAGGTGTTGATTGCCGGGGCTGGTGCGGCAGCGCATTTGGCCGGAGTCGTGGCAGCAGAAACTGTGCTGCCGGTGATTGCTGTGCCGATTGATGCAACCTCCATGCGCGGTCTTGATGCGTTATTGGCTATGGTGCAGATGCCCGCCGGAATTCCCGTTGCAACTATGGCGATCGGCTTGGCCGGATCTCGCAACGCCGGTATTTTTGCAGCACGGATGCTGGCAACGGTAGATCCTGAACTGGAGAAAAAACTGTTGCAATTCAAGCAGGATATGGCAGCGGGAGTGATCAAGAAATCAGACTTGGTCCAGGAAAAAATGGCAGCTGACGGACTGATTTAGTCAACAATGAATTGTATACAATATACAGTTTTCGGTTGACAGTTGCGTCCTTTTTGATTTAATTTGGCTCCGGTTGCCAACCATTAATTTTATAGGGAGGAATTACAGAATGAAGAGATTACTCGTACTGCTGATTGTTGCTGCTTTTGTTTGCACAGCATTTGTTGCTGTTGCTCAAGATAAAGGACCTGCTTCGATCAAGATGGACAAAGCAAAAACTGGTGTTGTTACTTTTGATCATGCAAAACATCAAGCTGATGTGCCTGATTGTAAAACCTGTCACCATACCGGCGGTTTTGAAAAATGTGACAGTTGTCACGGTGCTAAAGATGATGGCAAGAAGATCAAGTATAAGAGCGCTATGCACAACAACTGCAAGGGCTGCCACAAATCAATGAAAAAAGGTCCTACCAAGTGTAAAGAGTGTCACGTTAAATAATTTGTTTTACACTTAAATGTTTTATTGAAATGCCGGCCTGATATTATTCAGTCCGGCATTTTTTTATGGGCTGGTGAAATGAAAGAAACCCTGGATACCCTGACAATCGGCAAGATACAGCTACTGCAGGGGGAAAGCGGTTACCGTTATTCTCTTGACCCGATTCTTTTGAGCCGCTTTGTTAATATCAAGAGGAGTGTAAGGGTCATTGATCTGGGCTCTGGTTGTGGCATTTTACCATTATTATTGGCCAGATTAAGTGATGTGAAAGAATTGATTGGTATCGAGATTCAATCTGGACTGGCGGAACGATCCCGGCGGAATGTCAAACTCAATGCCCTGCAGGACCGGGTGCAGATTCTTCAGGGTGATATTTGTGATATCCGCAACCTTCTTCCGGTCAACTGTGCAGATCTGGTTGTCAGCAATCCCCCCTATCGTCGTCGTGATTCTGGACGAATTGCTCCGGATGAAGAGCGTGCTATTGCCCGGCATGAGTTGGCAGGGCAATTGTCAGATTTTGTGGCTGCCGGGAGCTGGTTGTTAAAAAATGGTGGTTGTTTTGCGGTGATCTATCTGGCGGAGAGATTACCTGAATTGATGGCGGCGATGGTTGCTGCCAGGATTGAACCAAAGCGGCTGCGGATGGTCCATCCTCGCCAGGGGGTTGCAGCAAAAATGGTCTTGTTGGAGGGGCTCAAGGGTGGAAGGCCAGGGTTGCAGGTTGAAAGACCACTGTATATTTACAGTGGTCATGAGGCAGGTCGAGACTATACGGAAGAAGTGCTGCAAATGTATGGGGACCTTCCGGTCTAGGTCCTAGGAGTCTGTCGGACTATCCCTGAGCCGACTGCAAATCCGGTTGTTTGGCCCATATTTCGACTCCTTTTTTCCCCATAGCTATGGCTATGAGCCTGCAAACGTGTCAAAATCTGTTCTCAAACCTCCGAATTTTCGCTTCGCCCCGCATAGTCCGATAGACTCCTAGCTTTCCCGTTCTTTGTCCAGTTGTTTCTGTCGGGTGAAAAGCTTGCGTAGCTCGTGTTTTAAATCTGAATTACCAACAGCGGACAATTGATCTTCAATTGATTCTTTTTCAGCAGCGGTTAATTCGATCTTGGTCCATGGTGGTGGTTCTGAGGTCTGTCGGGTCTTTCGGGGGGTATATGTTTGTGAGCTGCGTGTTTGACGCAGGTAGATGTCGGTGATCCCTGCATTGGGGATTGTTGCGTTTATTTTTTCAAGAATCTGCGGTTTCATCATTTGCAGTTGCTGCATCCAGACCGGGTGGTCGACCTGAACTTCGAGAACCCCTTTGCGCAGTTTAAGGGGACGGGCTCGAGCCGCAATCTGTTCCCCGACCAGTTGATCCCAAATCAGCCAGGCCTGATGTCGGGTGATTTGTTCACCAAGCCCCGGTTGGCCAAGTATCTGTTTCAGGAGAGAACTAACCCGCTCCGCTTTCTTCATCGGCGCTCGTTCACTCCGTTTCATGCTGACTTCTTTCTGCGAATCCGCCCCCCAAGGAGCTGTCCCGCAACAGCACAGGTGAGTGTGAAGGGGATCCAGTACCAATTGAATCCAAGGACGATTCGAAGCATGATAATAAATGGGATAGATGCATGAACAAGGATAAACCAACGTGGAGAAAATTTACGGCTTGTTTCGCGTATATAACCTAATGGCAGGTTGCTGCAAAAAGCAAAAAGCAAAAGAAAAATGAGCGGTAGCATTTGATCTGGTTGCAATTTTTCCCCTTTATCGGTAGCTGAATTTAAAAGCGTGGCTACTTTACTCTTTACATGGCCCGAGTGTCAATTTCCCTTGTCCATGAATAGCGCTTGCATGCCATCTGTAAACATGACATTATGCGCGGCTGTGCTCTCTCTGGGGTTAGGATATGTATAGTGGTTAGCGAAGGGGATTGTATCGCAATATTTCATTCGGTTCACCGAGTGATGAAAGCGGAAAAAATTCTAAAAGGGCAGCAACTGGATGCGCTGCTGATTCCCGTACCGCGGCAATTGAGCGCCGATTGTGGCATGGCGATCAGGTATCCTTTTGAACGGCATGCCGAAGTTCAGCAAGCTTTGACTGAAAGCGGATTGTCAGTGGCAGAGGTCTGGTTGATGCAAACTGGCAAATATCAAATTTTAGTATGAAACAGCCTGTTTTATCAGCGTTTTTGCTTGACAACAGGGACCACTGTTTTTTATATTTATCCTTTTGCGGACGTGATTGATAGAGCGGTATGTTTGATACACTTTCTGATAAGCTCGACTCAGTTTTTAAAAAATTGCGTGGGCACGGACGTCTAAGCGAGCAGCATATAAAAGAGACTATGCGGGAAATCCGTCTGGTGCTTCTTGAAGCTGATGTTAATTTTCGTGTCGTTAAAAACTTTGTTGCCAAAGTCAGCGAACGTGCTGTTGGACGGGATGTTCTAAAAAGTCTGACTCCGGCGCAGCAGGTGATTAAAATTGTCCGCGAGGAACTTGCCAGTTTGATGGGTGAGGGAGAGGATAATTCTCTCAATCTTGCGGTTAAGCCACCCGTGCCTTTGATGCTCTGTGGTTTGCAGGGTGCAGGTAAAACGACGACCTGTGGTAAACTGGCGCTGAAATTGAGGCGTGAAAAGCGTAATCCGCTACTGGTTCCAGCTGATGTTTATCGTCCTGCGGCAATTGCACAGCTTAAAACCTTGGGTCGGCAAATTAATGTTGAGGTGTTTGATTCTCAATCGGGGCAGGATCCGGTTGATATTTGCACCCGTGCTTTAGCTTATGCTGAACTCAACGGGTTTGATACGATTATTCTTGATACTGCCGGTCGGTTACATATCGATACCGAGTTGATGGGTGAGCTTAAACGGATTGTCGATAAGGTGGCACCACAGGAGATCCTGTTCGTCGCTGATGCGATGACCGGGCAGGATGCGGTAACGGTTGCTGCCAGCTTTGACGAGCAACTGCCCCTGACCGGGGTGATTCTGACCAAGCTGGATGGTGATGCTCGCGGTGGTGCAGCCCTTTCGATTCGGGCGGTCACCGGCAAGCCGATCAAACTGGTCGGTATGGGTGAAAAGCTTGATGCTCTTGAGCAGTTCTACCCGGACCGTATGGCACAGCGTATCCTCGGGATGGGGGATATCCTTAGCCTGATTGAAAAGGCTCAGGAAGTCGTTGATGCCGACGACGCTGCAGCGATGGAAAAGCAGTTGCGCAAGGGTGGTTTCACCCTTGAAACCTTTCTTGAGCAGATGCAGATGGTCAAGAAAATGGGTTCCATCGATTCGCTGTTAAAAATGATTCCTGGAGCTGGAAAAGCCCTCAAAAAAGCTCAGGGGGCACAGTTGCCTGAGAAAGAATTGAAAAAAGTTGAAGCGATCATTCGCTCAATGACTCCCAAGGAACGGTTGGATCATCGGGTTTTAAATGGTTCTCGCCGTCTGCGGATTGCCAATGGTAGCGGTACTCGTGTTCAGGATGTCAATCAACTTTTGAAACGCTTTCTCGAAGCACAAAAAATGATGAAAAAGATGCAGAAAATGGGGCCAAAAGGGCTCAAAGGAATGATGGGCCAAGGTGGTCAGCTGCCATTTTGAACGCAGCAAATAGTCGATAACAGTACCCTGTTCGATAGTCAGACAACAAGAGAAACACCAGGAGGAAAGAGAGTATGTCAGTAAAAATTAGACTCGCCCGCGGCGGCGCAAAAAAGAAGCCGGTCTATCGGGTCGTTGTGGCCGACGAGCGTTTCCCACGGGATGGTCGGTTTATTGAGGTTTTAGGGCAGTACAACCCCCGTAAAGAAGAATTTTTGTTGGATTTTAAGGAAGACCGAGCTATGGAATGGCTCAATAAAGGTGCTCAGCCGACTGACACTGTCCGACGGCTGTTGCGGCATGCCGGTGTCTGGGCCAAGTTCAAGGCAAAGACTTCAGCTGAAGTCTAAAGCCTGAATCTGGTCCGAATCCGGGGTAATGTCTCTAACCACCCGGAGAATCGTCTATGAAGGACCTGATCGAGCATATAGCTAAATCGCTGGTTGAGAAACCTGCTGAAATTGTTATTTCTGAAGAAGTAGCGGAGGACGGCAGTGTCTTGGTTAAGCTTGCGGCAGCGCCGGAAGATATGGGGCGGATTATCGGCAAGCAGGGGCGCAATGCCAAGGCAATGCGAACTTTGCTGAATGCTAAAGCAACTCGCGAAAAGCGCCGCGCACTATTGCAGATCATGGAGTAGCTGCAGGGTTAGCTGTTTTTAGGTTGGTTGGGATAGATGACTGAAGCTCTGCTGGAGATTGCAAATATTGTTGGAACCCACGGTTTGCGTGGAGACCTTAAGGCGCGGTTGAAATCAGACAACTCCGATTTTCTGATGACGACAAAGAAGATTTGCCTGCGGTTGCCGACCGGGGAGACCCTGAACTTGAACGTCAGTCGTCAGGCGTTGCATAAGGGGCAGGTTCTGTTACGTTTGCAGGGCTATGATTCGATTGATCAGGCTGAGAAGTTGGTCGGAAGTCAAATCCTGCTGGCTGAGAATTTGTTGCCGAATTTGAGCGATGGTGAGTATTATTGGGGGCAATTGAAGGGGTTGCAGGTTATCGACCGGGGGCGGGGAGAAATCGGGCGATTGCAGCAATTGATCAGTACTGCGGCTCATGATACCTATGTGGTAAAGGGTGCTTTTGGGGAGATTCTGATTCCGGCAGTTCACCAGTTTATATTGAATGTTGATCTGGAAGCGGGGGTCATGCAGGTTGATCTTCCTGAAGGATTGATCGCAGAAGAACAATGATCTTTGATGTGTTAACCCTGTTTCCCGGTATGTTTTCTTCGCCGCTACAGGAGAGTATCCTCGGGCGGGCGATCAACCAAGGGTTGCTGCAGGTTCGAACTCATAACCTGCGTGATTGGGCCGAAGGAAAGCACCTCAGTACCGATGATGCTCCCTATGGGGGTGGTGACGGTATGGTGATGAAACCGGAACCTATTGCTCGGGCTGTCACTGAACTGAGACAGAAAACACCAGGCTCAAAGGTGTTGTTGATGTCTCCGCAAGGAGTCCCTTTTAAACAGCAGCATGCTTGTGATCTGGCTGCTGAGTCGGGGTTGATTTTTCTTTGCGGACGTTATGCAGGTTTTGACGAACGGGTTCGTCAGACTCTGGTTGACGCTGAATTTTCAATTGGAGATTTTGTGTTAACTGGTGGTGAACTTCCGGCAATGGTGATGATAGACGCAATTTCTCGTCATCTCCCTGGAGTTCTTGGATCGAGTGACAGTGTCGGAAACGATTCGTTCGGGGATGGATTGCTGGAATCTCCACAGTATACGCGTCCTGCTGTTTTTGCCGGAATCTCGGTGCCTGATGTTCTCCTTTCCGGGGATCATGGCAAGGTTGCAAGTTGGAGACGCGAGCAGCAGTTATTACGGACTTTACAGCGGCGACCGGAACTGTTGGAAACAGCTCCTTTAAGTATTGAAGATAATAATATTCTTGAACAGCTACGCAAGCAGATTGAATTGACCAAACAAGCGGACGAATAGATAATATTAAAATTGAGAAAACCGATAGATCAACGAGGAGGAACAAAGATGAACATCATTGATAGACTGGAAATGGAACAGATCAAGAAGGATATCCCCCGTTTTAAAGCTGGTGATACGATTAAAGTCCACGTAAAAATTACAGAGGGTGAAAAACAGCGGATCCAGATTTTTCAAGGTGTCTGCATCAAGCGCTTAAACCGTGGTCTGGGTTCTTCCTATACCGTTCGTAAAATGTCTGGTGCTATTGGTGTGGAACGGATTTTCCCACTCCATTCACCAAACATCGAAAAGATCGAAGTCGTACGTGTTGGCCAGGTTCGTCGGGCTAAACTCTACTACTTGCGTAATCTGCGTGGTAAAGCAGCACGGATTACTGAAAAACGGATGAGATAAACACCAATTCGTAAAAATAAAAACCCCGCTCGGTATTCCCGGCGGGGTTTTTATTTTGTGGTTACGAGTGTCATGTCACGCATGAAATGTCGCATCTTACTTGTTCTTTTGTGCGTCAACCGCGTTGTGACTTCCGCTGTATAGCTTTGGCTATGCAGCGAAAATCACGCCTTGTTGACACCCAAAATTCCAGTGCAATATTGCAACACTTCATCCATGACACGACACTGGTGCAAAAGAGAGCAAATTGTCTTATCTTGTCCCTGTTTTTCTAATTAATTCTTCAGTAAAACTCAAAACATCACCGTCACGGTGAATCCTTATCAAATGAATCTGCAGTTCAGAAGTTCCCCAATTTTCTAAATATAAAAACATATTATCATCGCCCATACGGTTGCTTGATGATAGCGAACCTACCATGTACTGGGTAAACGAACTATGGTGATAAAGGTCTGTACTTTTTCTCAAAGTCATCACGTGGGTGTGGCCACAGAAAACATCCTCGATATGATGTTTCTGGACAAAATCAGCCAATAATAAGGGATTCAGGAGTGGCGTAATATCTCCGACCAGAATCGAGTGGTGAATCAACAGGATGGACTTGTCATACTTCATCCGCTTGATCTTCGCAGAGATGGTTTTTAGAATTTCCGCTTCAACAAAACCTTCATCCTGGTAAAGAATATTGGAATCGATACAGATAACCAGCACGGTCATGTTATCAATAGTCACCAGCTTAAGATAATTAAGATCGGTGAAATGATTTTCTGTTTTGGTAATATCCCGCTGCAAATAAAGGTTTTTTTTGGTTGTCAGTTTTGGTTTTGATGGTTGAATAATCTCATCCTGATCGATGTATTGCTTGAAATATTCATGTGCTTGCATATTTCTTTTATCGTGATTGCCGATAATAGAGATAACATTTTCACAGGTAATCCCCTTTAAGAACTGTCCCGCCTCCTGATATTCATTTTTCAGACCATCGGAGGTATTGTCTCCCGTATTAATCACCAGATCGGCAGGATATGAGTTGATTTTATCCAGTAACATTTCGTCATTACCGTTCCAATGGCGTGTTCCAAAATGTAAATCGGATATGTGTAAAATATTCATTCAGGTTTACCTTTGTTGAGCGTTGCCCTATAGATCAGATATTTACAACACAAGCGATCGACGGTGGAATTGAATCCAGCATCTGTTTTAATGCTCAAAATCCCGCTAAATCAGGAAAAATCCCGATATGACGCCAGGAGCTCAGAGGATTTGACTGAGAAACAACTTAGTTCGCTCATGCTGGGGGTTATTGAAAAATTCGTTAGGTTCATTTTCCTCTATGATATCACCATCATCCATAAAAATTACACGGTCAGCGATGGTCTTGGCAAAGTTCATTTCGTGGGTCACCACCAACATGGTCATTCCTGTGTCAGCAAGCTCAACCATGACGTCAAGAACTTCCTTGATCATCTCTGGGTCAAGTGCTGACGTTGGTTCGTCAAACAACATAATTTTGGGGTTCATACACAAGGAGCGGGCAATGGCCACGCGCTGCTGCTGGCCGCCGGAAAGTTGACCGGGAAATTTGTCAGCCTGTTCCGGAATCTTAACCCGTTCAAGATATTTCATGGCGTTGGCTTGAGCTTCAGCTTTAGGCATTTTCCGAGTCCAGATTGGACCCAGGGTGAGATTATCAAGAACGTTCAGATGGGGAAACAGATTGAAACTTTGAAACACCATCCCAACTTCAGTACGAATATGGTCAATGTTCTTAAGATTTTTGTTGAGGGTTATCCCATCAACAACGATGCTCCCCCCTTGGTGTTCTTCAAGATTATTGATACAGCGGATAAGGGTTGATTTTCCCGACCCTGATGGACCACATATCACAATCCGCTCACCATGGTAAACAGTAAGATCAATGTCCTTTAGCACATGAAAACTACCGTACCATTTATTGACCTTGTTGAAATCAATGATAACTTCGGTGGAAGCGGCAGATGCCAGTTGTTCACTGATTTCCTGTGTTTCCTGCATTTTTGTTTCTGTCATGTTTTTTACCCCGTGAGTTTATCTGATCAATTGCTATGGTCGGTTGATAGTTTTACTTCCAGATGGCGACTGTATTTTGACATGACAAAGCACATCAAAAAGAACATAAATGCACCAAATACCAGCGGTTCAATATGAAGCCCAAGCCAAGTCCTATCTTTACCAATCGCACGTAACATAGTGAGAACGTCGAACAGGCCGATGATGGACACCAATGTGGTGTCTTTCAACAGTGAAATAAAGTTGCCGACAATATTAGGAATCATATGCTTCAAAGCCTGAGGCATTATAATCAGACCCATGGTCTGCCAATAACCCAGACCGATGGTGTGACCCCCTTCAAATTGACCTTTGGGAATGGTCTGAAGACCGCCACGAATGGTCTCAGCCATATAACAGGCATTAAACAGGCTAACAGCGATGATAACCTGAACCAGCTTGTTGAGGACAAAGCCTGCAGGCATAAACAAGGGGAACATCGTCGTCGCCATAAACAAAACCGTAATCAAAGGGACTGAACGGAACAGTTCGATAAACGAGGTACTGAGTACCCTAGCTACCGGCAGTTTAGAGCGCCGACCAAGGGCGAGAATAATCCCGCCCGGCAGTGCCGAGGCAATACCGATCCCGGAGACAACAAAGGTGAGAAACAAGCCGCCCCATTTAGTCCAAGAAACTCCTCCAAGACTCCAGCTCATTTGCCACACATAAATCGAGACAAAGCTGAGTGCTATAATTCCGAAAAATATATTGCGTTGAGTCTTTTCATGGAGATTTTTTTTGCCAAACAAAGAGGATAGAAATTCAGGCAGGCTGCGACCGGTCAACACACCAATGATTGCATGTAGGGTATTGCCTGTCAGACAGACGATTGCTGCGCTGAGCATAATCTGCATGAAGATCCCTTTATTACCACCCGCAAAAAGGTATCCGGCAAGGAAAGGGTAGAGGAATACCGTGGTCAGACCAATAACTATTTTTGCCTTAACCCTTGGCAGCCAAAGGGGTATCATCCAGATAAAAAGGGACAAAATGCCAAGATTGATCCGCCACAACTCTTCTCTTGGATAGCGACCATAAAAAATATTGTCCACCCACGCAAAGATACCTGCCCAGCAGGCACCATCCGGGTTGATACTGAAGCATCCACGGCGACTGTCGGCAACCCACACAGCATCAGCAATCCCCCATACCCACATCCCCGTTACCACTATATAAACAATATAAAGGGCGGCGATGGTGAGCAAGCCGTTGAACACTGAGCTGAACAGGTTCTTTTGTATCCAGCCGATAACCGATGTTTCAGATAAAGGTGCTGGTCGTGCGGGTGTTTTCTCTGCTTTTATAATAGCCATGATCAGCGCTCCACCAATTGGACTCGTTTATTGTAAATATTCAGAAGCCAGGAAATAATCAAACTGACGACCGTGTAAAAAGCCATGGTCATAGCAACCAGCTCAACTGCGTAACCGATCTGGTTCAGCGATGTCTGCATGAAAAGAGAGACCAGATCCGGATAACCAATCGCAATGGCAAGCGATGAATTTTTGATTGTACTCATCCAGTTACTGATCAGGGGAGGAATAATAGCAGGCATCGCCTGGGGAATAATGACAAGAGACATTGCCCGTTTTTTCCTGAGTCCAATTGATCTTGCCGCTTCATCTTGCCCCTTGTTGACCGATAAAATGCCTGCACGTACCATTTCGGCTGTGTAAGAGGCGTGATAAATAGACAGAGCCACGAGAAGAGCCATAAAAGCGGGCGGAAGACTCGCACCGCCAACAAAGTTGAATCCTGCAAGTTTCGGAATATCCCAGTCAAGTGGCATTCCTGTCATAAAATATACAATTCCCGGCAATAAAATAAGTAATGCTGCGGAAACGATAAAGGTCGGAAATGTTTGCCCGGTTTTGTCCTGACGTTTTTGAGCCCAGCGCTTAAGAATAACAACAGCGATGACCGCAAAAATAATTGCTACTCCAGTCAACCATAGTAGACCGCCTGGTATTGGCCACGGCAGGTATAAACCACGATTATTGAGAACTAAAACCCCTGTGCCACCGGACAGGTCAATGCTGTTTTTGACCCTAGGCAGCAGGGAGAAAACGCCGATATACCAAAAAATAATCTGTATCAATACAGGCGTATTACGAAAGATTTCCACATATGCCAAGGCGACTTTGGATACCAGCCAATTATTGGAAAGTCTCAAAACGCCAATAATAAATCCAAGCATAGTGCTGAGTAGAATTGCCAACACTGAAATATAGAGTGTATTGAGAGCACCAATGATGAAGATACGACCATAAGTTCCAACCCCGGGCTCATTGGAGATCAGTTTAAAAGAGCTGTCGAATCCGGCTGCCTCTTTAAGGAAGCTGAAACCCGTGCTCATTCCGCGTGCTCCAAGATTTTGAGCTGTGTTGCCGACAAGGTACCAGACGAACCAACCTACAGCCACTACGATCAGGATTTGATAGAAAACCGTACGAACTCGCTGATCATGGAAAAAATCAAACTGCTCTGCTGGCTTGATGCGCACGGATTCTTTGTTATTATCACTGACAGCCACAACATTCTCCCCTTTAATATTCGCTCTTTTTACAGTGCTAGTTAGTGGTGCCAAATTAATTGACAGGTTGAGTTGGTACCAGTTGGTAGCTCTAGAGTTAAAAAACTGGAGGCTGTTCGGGAATACGTGGCGTGGCGAGAAATCGGCTGGTCGAGGTCAGATTTTCGTAAGTTTGAGAGCGAATAGCACCGCTATTTATCGAAAACGTACGGAAATATGAACCGATTAGACGGTTTCGCAGTAGGCTCTTGTATTCTTGGACAACCTCCTAGCCCGCATTTCACGAAGAAAGTCATGAGAAATGCGGACTAGGGGTAGTACTAGCGCATAGGCGGGGAATACATCAGCCCACCATTGGTCCAGAGCTCATTAAGAGTTCCTTTCCGTTGGATACCAAGGGCTCCTTTGCCGCTCCCTATATATTTTTCGTAGTTTTCGCCATAGTTACCGACTTGCTTGATGATATTGTAGGCCCAGTCTTTGGAGAGCCCTAATCCTTTGTTAAGGGCACCCTCAACACCAAGCAGGCGGCGCACATTCACATCTTTTGAGTTGGCACGCATATCGTCAACGTTAGCGCTGGTAACGCCTAATTCTTCTGCGTTGATCATGGCATATAATGACCATTTGACAATGCCGGCCCATTGACTGTCCCCCTGCCGTACAGCAGGACCTAAAGGCTCTTTGGAAATGGTTTCAGGTAGAATCAGATGATCGGCAGGATGCTCAAATGAAATTTTATTTGCGGCCAATGATGATTTGTCAACCGTTACCGCATCGCATCCACCCTTAAGATATGTAGCGTCACGAACATTCCAATCATCGAAAGTAACAGCCGTGATATTGAGGTTGTTGACCCGGCTGAAGTCTGCCAGATTCAGTTCGCTGGACGTGCCGGACGTTACGCACACCTTCGCCCCTTTTAGTTGAAGCGCACTGGTGATACCACTGGACTTGAGGACGGTAAAGCCCTGGCCATCATAAAAATTAGGTTGTAAAAAATCCACACCAAGCTGGGTGTCACGTGTCATTGTATTAGTCGCTGTGCTGCATAAAAGATCTGATCCTCCATTGGCCAGAGCGGTATAGCGTTGCTGAGTGGCGACAACCTGGATTTCCTTTTTATTTTTGTCTCCAAAAATGGCTGCCGCTACTGCTTCACAG
This sequence comes from Desulfuromusa sp., assembly GCA_021157505.1. GTDB lineage: Bacteria > Desulfobacterota > Desulfuromonadia > Desulfuromonadales > Geopsychrobacteraceae > Desulfuromusa. The sequence continues at coordinate 18,381 of JAGGWI010000190.1, forward strand.
ACTGCTATATCAAGACCATACCAGTTGCCGTCGGCATCAAGATTATAGAAGCCACCCGAAGGAGAGCTAACCTGACAGCGTAAATTGCCACGTTTTTTCACAGCATCCAGCGTCTTGCCATTAGTTGCAGCGACAGCAGGAGCTGCCATCACAGCAAATGCTACAATCGTTGTGATTAATGTTGAAAGTTTCATTAAGCGTTTCCTCCATGCAAAATTCTAAATTGGGTGATAATCGTTCCACAAATCAATTATCGCGAAGGTGAACCAGGATATCAGAGACTTAATCTCCTCCTTTGGTTGCTGTATTTAGGTTATTACCCCCAAATACTGTTATGGGTACAACGCACATGCTCAGCCATTAACTCACCTGCTGTTTCAGGAACTCTCTGATTTCTTTATCCGATGCATGAAGTACCGCAGACATTGCAAATTGAGATTCGATGTTTTCACGTACCATATCAACCTGTTCTGCATCTTCATGAGTCGGCAAAGGAATAAAGTACCCATGTTTTGTTTTTCCAGTCCAGAAATCCCATTGCAACAAGTTGCCCCAGCGCATGGTGTACCGGCGTTCTGATTTTAAGATTCAAGAGGGTGGTTGTCTCGATTTCCAACAGATGTTCACTGGGGTAAAAATGATGGGTCAGAATCAATTCCAGGATTATACTGTAGGGAAATTCTTCGAGATTTTCCTTTACAATATGATAGAAACTTATGTTCACATTAACAAGTGAATTAATGTCGGTCAAGTAAAAACAAACGATGTTATCAATAACTAAAACATACAGATTTTAAATCTATCGGGGTAAAACGGTTAATGTTTTGCATGGCTGAAATTAGTGTATTAGCCCCGTATTTTCGAATCTCCCCTCAACCCCTCTTTGCCAAAGAGGGGTGTTTTTTACAGCAGGTTCAATATCTGCATTTTCCTAACCGGACACTGCTGAATAATACTACAAATTAAAACATACGACTTTAGGTTCTGTCATTTCCTGTAAAGCAAATTTGATACCCTCTCGGCCTAAACTGCTTTTTTTAACACCACCAAATGGCAATTAAATGGTAGAGCCTGCCACTCAATTTTAGAAAAGAGCCAATTTATGATAGGACAGACTGCTGCGCGCTCCGTTATATTACAGTTGCCCGATTGATTTCTATCAAGTCGGCCAGCAGAGCAAATCCGGTTGCCGCTTTTCCTGCTCCCGGACCCATAATGGTGATATCATCGACATACTTGGTTCTGAACATCAACGCATTGGTTGGGCCACTAACACCTGCCAGAGGGTGGGATAGCGATATCTTCTCAGGCTTGACACTTCCCTTAACAGAACCATCGCTTTGTAACCTCATCGTTGCGATCAGTTTGTATCGTTTGCCCTGCTCTTTGGCTTTGGCAATATCTGCACTGGTTATTTTTGTAATTCCTTCGCGTTCTACTTGATCCT